>DAOVNC010000031.1 GCA_030630445.1 Kiritimatiellales bacterium
AGCACTACGAGCGGGCGCTTGAGATAGATGAAAAAGCCTATGGCTCTGACCATCCAAATGTCGCCGCGCGCCTTAACAGCTTGTCGCAGTTGCTACAAGCCACGAATCGACTTGAAGAATCCGAACCGCTAATCCGCCGTGCACTAGAGATAGATAAAGCAAAACTTGGCGTCAACCACCCAAATATCGCAAGAGATCTCAACAACCTGGCACTGCTACTACAGGAAACAAACCAGCTCGAAGAAGCAGAACAGTTGCATCGTCAGGCACTGTTAATTACCGAAGCCTGCTTTGGCCCAGACCATCCAAGCGTCTCTGCAGGCCTTAACAACCTAGCAGCAGTATTAAAGGACACCAACAGGCTAGCAGAAGCTGAACAGCTGGCACGCCGCGCACTGGATATCAACGAGAAAAATTTTGGCAAGGACCATCCAAGCATCGCGACTTCACTTAACAATCTAGCAATGCTTCTCAAGGCTACTAATCGTTATTCAGAGGCAGAACCGCTATATCGCCGTGCCTTAGAAATTTCAGAGGCTAAGTTCGGTTGCTATCATCCAAACGTCGCAATTCATCTCAATAATTTAGCAGTCCTTCTGGAAAGCTCCACAGACAAGACGGAAGAAGCAGAATCATTGATGAGAAGGCACCTGATTATACTCCACCAATTTGGCTCATCTTCTGGGTACGAACACCTCCACATGCGCGATGCTATTGGAAACTATGCCGGACTTCTTAAAGGCATGGGGTATGACGAGGATCGAATCAAACAACGGCTCTCCGAAATTTTAAATCCCGAGAATACGTAATACGCATTACTCGTTACGCCCGCCTATAACTCCATCACGGCGCGGTTGAGGTTTTGGAGAACGGCTTTGGCATCGCCGAAAAGCATCAACGTGTTGTCGTTGATGAAGAGCTGGTTCGGGATGCCGGCAAAGCCGGGGCTGAGGCTGCGCTTGATGACGATCACTGTACGCGACTTGTCGACTTCGAGGATCGGCATGCCGTAGATCGGGCTGGACGGGTCGTCGCGCGCGGCGGGGTTGGTGACGTCGTTCGCGCCGAGTACGATGGTGACATCGGTCTGCGAAAACTCGGGATTGATATGGTCCATCTCGACGAGCTTGTCGTACGGCACCTCGGCCTCGGCGAGCAGCACGTTCATGTGGCCGGGCATGCGGCCCGCCACGGGATGGATGGCGAATTTAACGTCGACGCCGCGCTTTCCAAGCAGCTCGGCCAGCTCTTGCGTAACGTGCTGGGCCTGGGCGACGGCCAAGCCGTAGCCGGGGGCGAAGATGACCTTTTGTGCGTTTTCGAGCAACATGGCGACTTCTTCCGCGCCACAACTTTTTACCTTTCCTTCATAGAATTCCTTGCCGGGGATGGAGGCCATTTGTTCATCGCTGACCATTGCGCCGCCAAAGAGGACGGAACCGAGCGAGCGGTTCATCGCCTTGCACATGATCTGGCTGAGAATGATGCCGGAGGCTCCGACCAGTGCACCGCTGATAATCAAACCATAGTTGTTCAGCACAAATCCGGTGGCCGCAGCCGCAAGGCCGGAGTAGGAATTGAGTAGCGCAATCACCACGGGCATGTCCGCCCCGCCAATAGCGATGACCAACAGGATTCCCAGCCCGAGCGCCACCACTGAAAGCGCAAAGAGATAAATCCCGCCACCGACTGGATTGCCGATAAACAGAATGGCCAGCACCAGAATGGCCAGCACCAGTCCCGCGCGCCAGAGGCCTTGGTTCGTCAGCTTCATCGCCTTGTCGGCATAGCCTTGAAGCTTGGCCCACGCCACAACGCTGCCCGTCAGCGTAACGGCTCCGATGAGCGCGCTCAGCACCAGCGCAATCGCCCAGGACATGCTTCCTCCCGAAACGATGATATGGGTCGACAGGGCAACCACGAGCGAAGCCGCGCCGCCAAACCCATTGAAGATGGCCACCATCTCCGGCATCTGCGTCATTTGAACCCGCTTCGCCATGATGGCGCCAATCGCCGATCCCACGATGATACCGGCGATGATCCACGTATAGCTCATCACCCCTTTGTCGAGGAGGGTCGCCACAATCGCAATGAGCATGCCCACGGCTCCGAGCAGGTTTCCCCGCGGCGCGCTCCGGGGCGAACCCAAACCCTTCAAACCCAGGATAAAGAGAACCGCGGAAACCAGATAGGCTAGATTAATCCATTCCATGGCCTACCCCTTTTTCCTTTTGAACATCTGCAACATGCGGTCGGTGACCATGAAGCCGCCGACAATATTGATCATGGCCAGCGCCACCGCCACGAAACCAAGAAGATTGGCCAGCCACGGAACCTCGATGGCCCCGGCGCAGATAATCGCACCAATCACCGCAATGCCCGAGATGGCATTCGAGCCGCTCATCAGGGGGGTGTGCAGAGTGGGTGGAACCTTGGTAATCACTTCGTAGCCGATAAATACGGCCAAGACAAAAATAATGAGTGCTTCCACAGCTATTCTCCTTTTTGTTCCATGAGCGGCTTGATCATTTCATGCACCACCTGCCCATCGTGCACCAGCAGCGAGCCCTTCACGATTTCGTCTTCGAGGTCGATGGAAAACTCCCCTTCCTTGACCATGTTAAGCAGGAAGGTGGTGATGTTCTTGGCGAAGAGCTGCGAAGCATGCACGGACGAGCGTGAAGGGTAGTCGGTGTAGCCGACAATCCGGACCCCGTGCTTTTCGACGATCTCGTTGGCCACCGCCCCTTCGGTATTTCCGCCGCGCTCGGCGGCGAGGTCGACGATCACAGAGCCGGGTTGCATCGCTTGCAGCATCTCGTCGGTAATCAGCACCGGCGCCTGCTTTCCGGGAATCGCGGCGGTGGTGACGACCACATCGACCGTCGCCACCTTGGCTTTCATCTGCTCCTGTTGCTTTTTGTAGAAATCGTCCGACTGCGCCTTGGCATAGCCACCCGCGCCTTCGGCATCTTCGGTTTCGAGGTCGAATTCGATAAACTTGGCACCGACGCTTTCGACCTGCTCCTTCACGGCCGGACGGGTATCGTAGGCCTCGACCACCGCGCCGAGGCGCTTGGCGGTGGCGATGGCCATCAGTCCGGCGACGCCCGCACCAATCACAAATACCTTGGCCGGCGTAATCGTACCGGCGGAGGTCATCAGCATCGGGAAATATTTGGGGAGCAGTTCCGCCGCCTCGATCACCGCGCGGTAGCCGGCGATCGCCGCCATCGAGCTGAGCACATCCATGCTCTGCGCCCGGGAGATGCGCGGCACGAATTCGAGTCCAAACCCACTGATTTTCCTGGCGGCAAGCTGCTCCATCAAATCGAGTCTGAAAAAGGCATCCATCAAACAGATCAGCGTGGTGCCGTCGCGCAGTTTTTCCACTTCGCCGGATTCTGGCGGGCGAACCTTGAAAAGGATATCGGCGGATTGATAAAGCGCATCGGCGGTGGGGGCAATCTTCGCCCCGGCCTCTTCATAGGCCTTGTCGTCGTAGAAGCAACCCGCGCCGGCACCGCTCTCCACCACCACCTCCAGCCCGGCCTTGACGAGTGCCGAAATGGACGAGGGAATCAGGGCCACCCGGTTTTCCCCGGATAGGATTTCTTTCGGAACCGCAATCAACATAGCATCACCTTTCGGGTAATATTCGTTTGGACAATGTTGATCGGCTTATACGGGTATCTCAACAGGCTGTCAAGGTATCTTGTGGCAGTACCCTCTGCGCGAGCTGGCAGGAGGACTCGGGGGCGTTCCGCTGGTGTGCATGGGTCGCAAAGGCCTGCGACCCTCCTCCAGTGGAATTTGTCCACATCATCCTTGCGGGACGAGGCGGAGGGTTTTGATCTGAAAGGGGGCGAGGTCGAAGTGCACTTTGCTCCCGGTGATTTCGAGGGATTGTTGGTTGTTTTCGTGCAGATCGGTTTCGTGGCAGGCGGCGAGGTCGAAGGCGGTGGCCAAGGTGACGGGACCGCGGCAGCGGTTGGCTTCGTAGAGCCGCACGATGAGGCCGTTGCCGTCGCGGGCCTGCTTGATGGTTTCGATGACGACATTGGCGCGGTCGGCGCATACCAAGGAGCCAGTGGCCGAGGTCGTTGCAGACGGATGCACGATGAGCGGGTTGTTGAACGCGTAGGCACGGCGGATGGTTTCCATGCCGAGGGGGCCGGCATGGGATAGCAGCGCATAGGCAAAGCGGTGCTGACCCTGATCGGCATCGGGGTCGGGCATGGTGGGGCTTCGCAGCAGGGTGATGCGCAGGATGTTGTCCTTGATGTCGTGGCCATATTTGCAGTCGTTGAGCAGGCTGACGCCATAGTCACTCTCACTCAGGTCGACCCATTTCTGGGCGCAGACCTCGAAGCGCGCCCAGTCCCAGCTGGTGTTGTGGTGGGTGGGTCGCTGCACATTGCCCCACTGGATTTCGTAGGTGGCGAAGGTGGCGTGGATATCGACGGGAAAGGCGGCCTTGAGCAACACGTGCTTTTCGCGCCAGTCGACCTCGGTGTCGAAATGAATTTCGGGCGAGTTGTGGTTTAGGCTGATGCGCTGGGTGATGGTGCTGTTGAGCAGGGTTCGCTCGATTTCAAGGGTGGCCCGCAGCGGCCCGGTTTCGAGCACGGTGATCGAGTGGGCGGGTTCGGGGATCCACATTTTTTCGGCGTAGAAGATATCGATGTCCCAGGCGTCCCAATCCACGGGGCGATCCTCAAAGGCTTGGAGCTGGTTGCCAATGGCGTCTTTGGCGAGCACCTGCCGCTGGTTGGTTTTGTCGTAGATCCCGATGATGTCGCCTTGGTCGTTAAACTGCACCTTGACGTATCGGTTTTCCAGTAGGCGTTCGGAAACCTCCAGCACAGAATCGGAGGGCAAGCTGGAAACGGTAAGCGGTTGAATGCTGTATCCCTTGATTTCGCCGAAGTCGATGAGGGTTCCTTCGGCGGTTTGCTGAGTGGTCAGTGCTTCGTCGGCTGGAAGGGTTCCGTTCCACAGGGCAGGATCGTTGCGGGGAAAGGAGGTTGGATTGGCCACGAGCAGGCCGGCGGCGCCTTGCGGGGCGAGCGCCTCGAGTGCTGCCCTTTTAAGAGTGGTTGCGATCTCTTCAATCTGTGCGTATTGCCGCAACGAGTCGTCGTATACCTCGGCGACGCTCGACCCCGGAATAATGTCGTGAAACTGGTTGAGGCAAACGAGCTTCCAGACTTCGTCGAATTCGGCGTGGGGATACGAGTAGCCGGGGTTGGAAAGGGAGGCCAGAGCGGCGAGCCATTCAGCGTCGTGGAGGGCGAACTCGGATTTGCGGTTGGCTTTCTTGTTGCGGGCCTGGGTGGTGTAGGTGCCCCGGTGGCCTTCGAGATAGAGTTCGCCATTCCAGATGGGTAGGTGGTCGCCGCAGCTTCGTTCCAGCTTTTTGAAGAAATCGATAGCCTTGCCGGGACGCACCTGCGGCATGGCCGGAAAGTGCTTGGTTTCGGCAATGTTTTCGAGCATCTCGCGGGTGGGGCCTCCGCCGCCGTCGCCATGCCCGTAGCAGGTCATCAGTTCGCTGTGGCAATCCTTTTGCTTGCAGTTGGTCCAGGTGTTGAGGAGTTCCTCGGGGGTAGCCATGCCGTTGTAGGTGACCCATCCGCCGCCGGTGGTGGTTCCGAGGTGGGTCAGCACGCGGGTGCCGTCGAGCCCCTGCCACTCGAAGGTGTCGAAGGGCATTTGGTTGTAGCGGTTCCAAGACATCTTGGTGGTGAAAAAATAGTCGAGCCCGGCCTGCTTCATGAGCTGCGGCAGGTTGCAGGCATAGCCGAACACATCCGGCAGCCAGAGTACGGGCGACTCGGCCCCCTCGCCGAAGTGCTCGGCGAAAAACGCCCGCCCCAGCGTAAACTGCCGAACCAGCGACTCCGCCCCGGTTATGTTGCAGTCGGCCTCGACCCACATGCCTCCGATGGGTTCCCAGCGGCCCTGCCCCACCCTTTCCTTTATCCGCTCGAAGAGTTCTGGATAGTCCGTCCTGACATAGTCGTATAGCTGCGGCTGGCTCTGCGTAAAGACATAGTCGTCGAACTCGTCCATGAGAGCCATCACCGTGTGGAACGAGCGCCCGCATTTCCTGCGCGTCTGCGCCAAGGGCCAAAGCCAAGCCACGTCGATGTGCGTGTGGCCGATGGCGGTGACGTTGACATCGAGTGGCGCTCCCGCAATGGCCAGTCCGTCGCGGAGCGCTTGATGCGCGGCGGGGATGCTCGCATAAAAGGCATCACCGAAAGGCTCCCGCAGATCGAGGCACCCAAAGGCATGATCGAGGGCGTTGAGAATCCGTTCGTTGGCCGGGTCGTTTTTATCAATCGCCTCGGCGGCCCCGATGGCCACCCGCACGGCGGCCACAAAGTCGCGCGTCGGCGTATCGATCACCACCAGATGGCACTCCTCCATAAAGAGCTTTTGCTTGGGTTCGCGGTCATAGAAACCCCACCGCCCCGTGTAGCCGTCCAAGGCAAGCTGATGTTTCTGGCCGTCGCGGAAGCCGTCGGGCAGGCTGACAACCTGATGAAAATTGTCCAGCCCGGCCAGCGGCTTTCCATCGATATGAACCAACGCCTCGGGGTGGCAGAAGTCCCAGCCGGGCACCTGCCCAATGTTGAATGCAATAGCGACAGGACCGCCCTCCCCCCACCCTTCGGGAACGGTGAAGTGGCTCCGGAGCGTAAAGTCGCTGCGCCATCCGCCCCAATAGCTTCCCGGCTCGATGCGTGGCCAGCCCGAGTCGTCCACATCGGTTCCGGTGTGTCCCCGCTCGTCAGAGCCGTCGTGCAGGCAGAAGCCGAAAGGGGCAAGCGGCAACTTTTCGCGATGGATCAGCGGCTCGATAAGCCGCAGCCGGATTTCAAGCTTCTTGCGGGTCAGGCGCTGGTCGTGTCTCATGGTCGGCTCCTATCGTATTGGAAGTCTGGAAGCGTAGCAAAAGAGCTTGATTCTTCAATGGTATTCTTCAAGGTGCAACGGTCGATTGCGGATGTTCTAAATTTACAGGAGAGACCGATGGCTAGTGGATGCAGAATAGTGGGTTCGCCGGTGGCGAACATGCCTTGGGAAGAGCGGCTCGGCGAGGCGGACGATGTGATGTGGCGGTACAGCGGAAACCCGGTCATTCCCCGGAACCTGCTACCGTTTTCCAACAGTATTTTCAATAGCGCCGTGGTGCCTTTCAACGATGGTTTTGCCGGGGTTTTCCGGTGCGACAACAAAAACCGACAGGCATGGATACACTCCGGAACCAGTCCGGACGGCTTCCATTTCGAGATCGACCCCGAGCCAATTCGCTTCAACTGCCCGGAGCCCGAGATCGCCGAATATGTCGAAGCGTACGACCCCCGGGTCTGCTGGATCGAGGATCGCTACTACGTGACCTGGTGCAACTTCTACCACGGCCCGACCATCGGGATGGGCTACACCCACGACTTCAAAACCTTCCACCAAATGGAGAATGCGTTCCTGCCCTACAACCGCAACGGTGTGATGTTCCCGCGTAAGATCAACGGAAAATACGCGATGCTCAGCCGGCCCAGCGACACGGGACATACCCCGTTCGGCGACATTTTCTACAGCGAAAGCCCCGACCTTTGCTATTGGGGCAGGCACCGTTTCACGATGGGAACGAGCATGGGCTGGCAGTCCAAGAAAATCGGCCCCGGCCCGGTGCCGATTGAGACCACCGAAGGGTGGCTTCTATTCTATCATGGCGTGTTGAATAGTTGTAACGGCTACGTCTACAGCATGGGCGCGGCGTTGCTGGATCTCGAAAAGCCATGGAAGGTGATTTGCCGGACAAAGCCGTATTTGCTCTCGCCGCAGACCCTGTATGAATGCGTCGGCGACGTCCCCAACGTGGTCTTCCCCTGCGCCGCCCTCGCGGATACGGACTCGGGCCGCATTGCCATCTACTACGGCTGCGCCGACACCGTCACCGGCCTCGCCTTCTGCAAGGTGGACGAAGTCGTCGACTACATCACGAACCATTCCGAGGTATAGCATTTAACTGGAGATGGCCATGAAATCAGGGCTATATTTTTCGCAACGGTTTAAAACGGGAGTTGCATGGATGGGGCTTCTTTCACTATGCATCGCCCCTCCTTCATTGGAAGCGGGCGAAACAAGAAATCCATCTCTGTTCACAGAGGGGTTGTTATTGGCTGGAGCCGGCACCTATGGGCGAAATCCGGTGCATACGGATGTGGTGGAACAAAAAATCATTACCAATGCATGGCAGCCTCCAACCGAAGGCCAGACGCTTCTGCTGGCAGATAGAACACAAAAGAAATGGCGCAAGATTATCGCCGACGACCAAGGCTGGTTTTCCGACGAGGAAAAGGGTGGGTATATCTATGCAACCTACACCAGCGACCGCGAAAAAGTGATGCTCTTGCATATGATGGGTAACAGCATGGCGTATGTCAACGGCGTCCCCCGGGTGAGCAGCCGATATCAGCACCAAGACAGCCTAAACCCCTGGGAGCCAAGCTTTGATATGGTCAAGCTGCCCGTTTTGATCAAGAAGGGTACAAACGAATTCTTGTTCAAGCGCACCTGGCGATCCGGTGGGCGGGTGAAAGCGGAGTTGATCGATCCAAAATCCGACATCTTCATCAATACCATGGATCTGACCCTGCCGGACTTGCGGGTTGGCGAACCGGTGAATACCATGGGCGCGGTCGTTTTGGCCAACTGCACAACCAGCGCCCGGAACGATCTGTACATTGATGCTCGTTGGGTCGAGGGCGCGCAGTCATCCCGCATCAAGGTTCCAGCCCTGCCGCCGCTGTCTGTGCGGAAGATCGCATTCAAGCTGAAGGGTCCGGCTTTTTCGACGGCAGGCCAACAAAAGGTTCAGCTTTCGGTCATGCAAAAGTCCGGAAGGAAAGGTTTAAAACCCACGACCAATGCGGTCATCTCTATCTCGGTCAACGAACCACACCAAACCTACAAACGGACTTTCATCAGCAAGATCGATGGGAGCGTGCAGTATTTTTCCGTTACCCCGGCGGCTCCACTGGATGGTGTCGCCGAAAATTTGGCGGTGGCGTTCAGCATCCATGGCGCGGGGGTTGAAGCACTGAATCAGGCCCGATCCTATGCCCCCAAACCCTGGTGCCATATCGTTTCGCCGGCCAACCGCCGACCCTATGGTTTTGACTGGGAGGACTGGGGCCGGGCGGACTTGCTTGAGGTGATGGAACAGACCCAGCAGCACCTCAAACCCGACCCGCGAAAAATCTACCTGACCGGCCATTCGATGGGAGGCCACGGCACATGGATCAATGGAGCGACCTTTCCGGATCAATTCGCGGCCATCGGCCCCAGCGCCGGATGGATTAGCTTCCACTCGTATCGCGGAGCCGAAATGGCTGAAGACCCGTCCACGATGGAACAAATGCTGATGCGGGCCGAAACCCCGAGCGATACCCTGTCGCTTGCGAAAAACCTCGAGCACAAGGGTATCTATATTATTCATGGCAGTGCCGACGATAATGTACCCGCCAAAGAATCCTATTTGATGATGGATACCCTGAAGACGTTTCATAACGATTTTGTCTATTATGAAGAGCCGGGGGCCGGACATTGGTGGGACGACGATACCACCGAAGGAGCCGAGTGCGTGGACTGGCCACCCATGTTTGATTTCTTTGCCCGTCACCGGCTTCCAGATAATTCCGAAATTCGGCAGGTGGATTTTATAACAGCCAATCCGGCGGTCTCGGCCTGGTCGCACTGGGCAGGCATCGAAGCCCAGAAAAAGGGATTGGAGTTTAGCCGGATCAGTATTCGGTGCAATCCTGCCGAACGGGCGTTTATCGGAACAACGGAAAATGTGGCACGGTTGAGCTTGAAGCTAGATCATCTGCCCAGCGGGAAGGATATTAGCGTAATCTTGGACGGACAACCCATTGAAAACATCCCTTGGCCGAAACAAAGACAAGTGTGGCTAGCTCGGAAATCGGGGCGCTGGAAACAAATCGATGAAGCTCCCAAGAGCCAAAAAGGCCCCCATCGCAGCGGGCCCTTCAAGCTGGCTTTTGGCAACCACATGATGTTTGTGTACGGCACAATGGGTTCCGAAAAGGAAAACCAAAACCTCTTTGCCAAGGCCCGTTTTGACGCTGAGCAATGGTGGTATCAAGGTAACGGTTCGGTGGATCTCGTTGCCGATACGGAATTCGACGCCGCCAAGGAAAAGGATCGCAGCATTGTGCTCTACGGCAATGCGGAAATAAACAGCGCATGGAAACCGTTGCTGGCGGACAGCCCCATTCAGGTAACCCGGGAAAAGATCACCCTTGGGAAACGCGAAATAACCGGCCACGATCTGGCGTGTCTATTCCTGCGCCCCCGCCCCGGTAGCGACACGGCCTGTGTCGCCGCCATCAGCGGAACCGGACTGATCGGACAACGGCTCACCGAGCGCATTACCTATCTGTTCGCCGGTTGCAGCTATCCCGACTATATCGTCATCGACTCCGACATGCTCACCAAAGGGGCGGAAGGGGTACTTGCGGCGGGATTTTTCGGCAACGATTGGTCGGTCGAAAGCGGGGATTTTATCCTGACCCATCCCAAGACCGGCGAGCAGACCTCCAGCACCCTGCCCGACAATATCGGCCCCGACCCGCGCGGCTTTGAAATGCCGAGGCACTATGTCTGCATGCGGGCCACCGGCGAGATCGCGGTCGATGGCAAGCTCGACGAGGATTCCTGGAAAAAGGCCGAGTGGAGCCAACCGCATGTGGATATCCGCGGCGCACAGTGGCCTAGCCAGCCGTACCACGAAACCCGCGTCAAAATGCTTTGGGACGATGAAAACCTGTATATCGCCGCGCGGCTGGAAGAGCCGCATGTCTGGGGCACCCTCACCAACCGCAACTCGGTGATCTTCTACGACAACGACTTCGAGGTGTTCATCGATCCCAATGGCGATTGCCACGACTACTATGAGTTCGAAATGAATGCACTCAATACGATTTGGAACCTTTTGATGACCCGCCCCTACAAGCACGGCGGCCAGGCGATCCTCCGAGAAATGCCGGGGCAGGAAACCGGCGTGTTTGTGAAAGGCACGCTCAACGACCCGTCCGACACGGATGAATACTGGACCGTGGAAATCGCCTTCCCCTTCGCGGGGATGAAGGAGCACGCGGACGTGGATTGCCCGCCGACGGATGGCCAGCAGTGGCGGATCAATTTTTCACGGGTGCAGTGGAAGCACAAGGTTGCCGACGGAAAATATGTTCGGGTTCCCGCGATCGGTACACCACACGCTTCGGGCAACGAAGAAAACTGGATCTGGTCTCCACAGGGCGCGGTCAACATGCACCGGCCAGAGACGTGGGGCTATCTCCAGTATTCCAGCAAGCCCGTCGGTAGCGAGGTTGCGTATGTTGCAGATCCCTTGGCGGCGGCGAGGTACCAGCTCCACCGCGTGCTCTATGCGCAGGAGGCGCACATCCTCAAGCACGGCCACTATGCCAAGAAGCTTCAATCGCTTGGGCTCGCGAACCTGACGGATTCGTCGCTCGCCGGACCCATCCAGCTCGAAAGCAACGGCAAAGCCTACACGGTCTCGGCAAAGGTAAAGCTGCCCGGCGGGAAAACCGCCATCCTGAACGTGGATCAAGACGCCCGCACCTGGAGTGAATAGATCTGGAAAATGTAGAACCGCGCCTCCGGCCGGTTTATGCACCGGATCAACACGAGTCCTTTGCGTTGAGGGAAATCCGGGCAGGCTGCCATGCGCACACAACGCGGCAAGATGCCGCGTCTACAATCCCCTTTTTATTCCGGCGGTTCTTCACCGAGGTTGTGGTGCCCGACGACTCGACCGTCGTCCAGCGCGTTTTCCTTCTGCGTCCGGAGGTGGCGATAGAGGGCCTTGATGTCGAAGAAGCCACCGACCGTGAACCAGATGGTGAAGAGCACGCACAGCGCAAAAACGACCCATGTCCAGTGGTACCAATATTCAAACCACCAGCCGTCGGAAAGCTTGCTATGAACCAAATTGAGAACGGTGAAAATGATCATCCACAGGATGGGCCATGCCACGGTGATGGCAGCGATGGCATAGTCGGCCCCTTTGAAGTCGCTCGAAATGCCGAGCTTTTCCCAGACCGTCTTGGCGTCGGCATAGGAAGTGACCTCCTCCCCCTCGACCGCATACTTGCCCCGATGCAGCATGCGGTCCATGTTGAAGTCCTTTTTGTGGGTCTTGAGCGAGACGGCAATGTATAGCCCCACGCAAACAACGTACACCCAGAAGGTCATGACCTGGGCATTCGTCTTGAAGAGCGCCAGCGCCGCCTTCCAGAAGATTTCGTTGCAATGGATTTTGGCGAGCACGTCGGTAACGTTGATCCAGAAAACCTCCTGCTGGGCGGCCATGACCACTGAGGGTCCGGCCTGCGTGACGAGGGTGCCAAGCAGCGAGAGCGTCAGGCCGGTGACCATCGCGACCCAAGCCCCGGCGGTGGTGGCTTTTTTCCAGTAGAGGCCGCCGATGATTACCGCACCGGCACCGCCGACAAAGACGGTTGCGGTGATGTTGCAGTACATGACCACACGCTGGGCATGCTCGAAATAGAGGCTAAAGAAAAAGATAAAAACGGCCACGGCCAAAATCGCCAGCTTCAGGAGCCACAGGTGCGCCTTGGGGGAAAGCTCCTTTTTGCGGAAGGGAAGGATGACGTCTTGGATAAACATCGACCCCCACGAATGCAGATAGGTGTCGTGCGTGCTGATGAACGCGGCCAGCATCGAGGCGCAGAAAAGCCCGAGCAGCCCCAGCGGCAGCATGGCGCCCAGTGCCATTGGAATGCGTGCCTGGCTTTTAAGCTCCTCCGTCTTGTCCTTCAACAGCTGGGCCAGCTGGACGGCCCGTTCGGGATCGCGGGTTCCGATGCCGTCGAGCGAGGCCAGCAGCGCGGGATCCACACTTGCTGCCTCCATCTCCGCAAGTTCCAGAAGCCGCTCCGACGTCCCGCCCGGGAGACCAGCTAGCAGCGTCAGATCCCCGGCTTCGTCCGGCGAGTTTTCCGCGAGGATCTTAAGGTTGTCGGAGGCCCGGAGTTCCAGCCGCTGGTGCACCACCTTGGCTTGTTTCTGGTAGTCGTTGTGCTTCATGAACACATGGGTGCTCGCGGCAACCGTGATGAAAATGACCGGCAGCATTACCCGCCACCGCCAGGTTCCAAGAATCTCGGCCATCTTGGCTTCGTGGGCGTTTTTGGCGGAGCAGTTGTAGCCCGCCGACCCTTGCCAGCCCCGCGCCCCGTAGAACATGGTGACCACCCCAATGAGAAAATAGATCGCGTTAAAGTTTTCCTCTTTCCCGAGGTCGAACGGATTCACCAGCGACTTCCCGCCTTCGACCGCCAGTAGCGTTTCCGAGAGCTGCACCTTTGTGAAGGTGATCAAAAGAAACAGCGCCACCAGCACAAACACGATATTGGTGAAGGTTCCCTGGATGAAGTCCGTCACCATGATGGCAATCTGTCCACCCATGAAGGTGAACGCGATCGATATGGCCAGCAGGAAAACCATGATGGAGACAAAGGTGGAAATCTCCCACCCGAGTCCCGGCAAACAGAACGTCTCGGAAAGGCCGCAGAGGGAGATGAAGAAACGGGCGCCGATCGAGGGAAATATGCCAAAATTAAGGATGCCCGCCAAAAACGCAACCAACCCCGAAAAGACGCGGAACGACCGGCTGTAACGGATCTCGAAAAACTGCGCTAGCGTCAGTGCGCGCGTCTGCCTGAACCGGTAGACCACCCAGCCCGTAAGCGCCATGATGATAAATGCCGGCTCGTTGATCAGCCCCCAGAAGAACCCCGTAAAGCCAATGTCGTAGTGGATCTGGAACCACACTACCATCGTAATCACGCCGAGCTGCGCCATGCCGTTGGATACGGAAATCAAATACTTCCCGCCGCAGCGATCCGCCGCCAGGAAGGCCGAAACGCTTTTTGTGTATCGCCGGGTCGAGATGGCTCCCGCCGCCAGAGCCATCAACAGCCCAAACACGATCACCCAATCGATCGTTCCCATATTCATAAGGCCTTCTCCAAAAAATCAAACGCTTATTTTCGCCTCGGTAATTTCAAACACCCATGCGTGTTGGCAGGGCGGCGAGTGTCGGCACTCCTGCGAGAGGGTGATCACGAGCCCTTCGTTGCCGCATTGATGGCGGAGCACGGCATTGCTTCCGAGCAACCGAACGTTTCCGGCCTTGGCGATGAAGCCGACCTTCAGGTTTTCGGGCAGCGTTTTTTCGTCCTTTCTGGCAAGATAGAAGATGTAGGTCAGTTTTTTTTCCGGGTCACGCAGAGGTTTCCGACCTCGAATGGCACCACCGCTTTGGTCTGGTGAATGGCGCTGGCGTTTACATCCATCCAATCCCCGATCCCGGCCAGCCGCTGGTTGGCCGTCGGATCAAAATTTCCATGGGAGTCCGGCCCGACGTTGAGCAGCAGGTTGCCGCCTTTTGCCACGATGCCCACCAGCAGGTGTATGAGTTCATGAACGGATTTATAGGTATCGCCGGGTTTGTGGGACCACTGCTCGGCCATGGTGATGCAGCTTTCCCACGGGCCGTCGGGCGGCGTGTCGGGCACCGTCTGCTCGGGGGTGCGGTAGTTTTCGTATTCGCCGCCAACATTGCGGTCGACAATCAGAATGCCGGGCTGCGCCTTCCGGGCCATCCGGGCGATCTTGTCCATTTGGAGATCCTCCCGGGGCGCACGAACCCAGTCGCCGTCGAGCCAGAGAATGTCCACTTTGCCGTAGCCGGTCAGCAACTCGGCGATCTGGTTGTGAACGAAATCAACGTAGCGGGCCCAGCGCCCGGGGTGCTTGGCGGGGTCATAGTTGGCCTCGCGGGCAAGCCGTGGATTTTCGGCGCACCAGTAATCGCTATGGTGCCAGTCGGGTTTCGAGTAGTAGACGCCGATCCCCAACCCCTGATTCCGAAAGGCATCGAAGATCTGCTTGGCAAGGTCGGTGCTGG
>DAOVNC010000355.1 GCA_030630445.1 Kiritimatiellales bacterium
CGCGCGATGTGCGGGCGATGGGCGCGTCGCTCCAGCAGATGCCGCTGGTGAAGTCGCTGTTGTCGGGCAAGGGCACGATTTTGGAATCGCTCGGCGAGGGAATGGTGGTGTTGCCGGAATTGGTGGCGCTGATTGATGCGGCACTGGTGGATGGGCCACCGATCAACATGAAGGATGGCGGCGCGATTCGGCCGGGCTATCACGCGGAGCTGGATGAGCTGCGCGCAGCGGCGACGCTGGGGCGCAAGTGGCTGGCGGATTTCCAGGCATCGGAAGTGGAGCGGACGGGGATTAGATCGCTGAAGGTCCGGCACAACAAGGTGTTTGGCTATTATATCGAGATTAGCAAGAGCTATCTCGACCAGGTGCCGGAGTCGTACATTCGAAAGCAGACGCTGGTGAATGCGGAGCGTTTTATTACGCCGGAACTGAAGGAGTATGAGAACAAGATTTTTGGCGCGCAGGAGCGGTCGATCGGGCTGGAGCACGAGCTCTTTACGGAGGTGCGGCGGCAGGTGGTCGGGCATCTGGAGACGATCCAGCGCAACGCGCTGGCCATTGGCCAGGTGGATGTGCTGACCACGTTTGCGGAGCGCGCGCTGTCGAACAACTACACGCGCCCGCTGATGACCGACAACGGCAAGCTTGAAATCCACGATGGCCGCCACCCGGTGGTCGAACAGATGCCGGATGCGGAACGTTTTGTCCCAAACGATACAACGCTCGATCGCGAAACGCACCAGTTGGTTATTATTACAGGACCGAACATGGCGGGAAAATCGACCTATATCCGGCAGGTGGCACTCATCGCGATCATGGCGCACATGGGCGGGTTTGTTCCGGCGGCCTCGGCGGAGATCGGGGTGGTCGACCGCGTTTTCACGCGCGTCGGCGCGAGCGACGACCTCGCGCGCGGACGCTCGACCTTCATGGTGGAGATGCAGGAGACCGCCAATATCCTCAACAACGCGACACCCAAAAGCCTGATCATACTCGACGAGATCGGGCGCGGCACCAGCACCTTCGACGGTATTAGCATTGCGTGGTCGGTGGCGGAATACCTCTGCAAAAACAAGGCGATGCAGGCGAAGACCCTGTTCGCCACGCACTACCACGAACTGACCGACCTCTCGCTAACCCTGCCGAACGTGAAGAACTTTAGCGTGCTGGTGAAGGAGAAAGGGAATGCCATCACCTTCCTGCGCAAGATTGTTCCGGGCGCGGCGGACAAGAGCTACGGTATCCAAGTGGCGCGGCTGGCCGGATTGCCCGACGAGGTGATTGATCGGGCGAACGATATTCTCTCCAACCTTGAGGAAGGCGAGTTCGGCGACACCGGCCAGCCGAAGATTGCGAAGAAGCGCCCCCATAAACTAAAGGCCAATATTTCGCAGCTCGACCTATTTTAATTTCCACCAATCGCCACTTGCAATGCGATTATGAATGACCGTAGCATCTTAGAACAATTAACTAGGGAGAAGTTATGAGTAAGAAGCCGTTTGGAGCGTCAACCATCTATATAATCCTTGGACTGGTCTTTATCGCCTTAATCGGCATCCGAACTATTAGCACACCTGAAATCTGGACCCACCTTGCCCAGGGCAGAACCAATGCCCCGATCTCCTATCTGGAGACCGACAACATAGTCAACACCTCCCATTTGTATGACAAGATGGTCTACGGGCTTTGGAGTCTCGGCGGGGCGTCGGCACTGATCATCGTCAACGTCATCTTCCTGCTTGCCGCATTTATCCTTCTGCTCAAGGTTTCCGGAAAATGGGGCGGCGGGTTGAGCCAAGGGTTTGCCCTTCTCCTCTGTGGCCATCTGATTTTCCAAGGCGTGGACGTTGGCCCGCAAACAACCATGATGCTTTTCATCGCCCTGTTCGTCTACATGCTCTCGACCCCCAGGAAAGCGGTCATGGTCTTCGGCATCCTTATCCCGCTCCAGATCCTATGGGTAAATATGCATGGCTCCTTCCTTTTTGGCCCGGTCATTGCGGCATTGGCCGCCATACAGGCGGGGCAAACCGCCAAGGGGTCCAACCGCAATAAACAACAGGATGCCACCCCGGGGATGCTGGGCATCCTTACCGTCGTGCTGCTAGCCTCGACCCTGATCAACCCCTACCTCTTCAAGCTGCATAGCCAGGTTTGGGCCAACATCATGCAGCCCGCCCCCGCATACTGGTCGTCGCTGCTCAGGGAATATTTCCAGATTCCAACACAAAATCCGCTCATCTTCTTTGCGCTGATCCTCGGGGCCGGCGGATTGATCACCCTCAAGAAAAAACTACCGATCATGCTTACAACACTGGCCATTTTCGGTGCATTCTTCGTGGTGCGTTCAGTGCAGGCGGCACAATTGTTTACCGTGCTGGCCTTCCCCTTCATGGTGCTGAGTTTCACCGCGATTGGCGAAGCCCTGCAGGGATCGTTCAAAACCCTGATGGGCAAGCAGGCCAAGCTATTGGCGCCGGCCACCCAAGGCATCCTGGCGCTGCTCATCATTTTCTCGATGATCCCCATCATGACCAACTGCGCCTACACCAAAATCGGCAGCGCATCCAACTTTGGATTGGGTGTCCAGGAAGAACTCTACCCCTCCGGAGCCGAGGGGATCATTGGAGCCGATGCCTTCCCGGAAAAGGCGCTCAACCTCGCCGCCGACGGCGGCTATCTGGCCTTTAAGTACGACCGCAAGGTGTTTATCGACTACCGCCCCGGACGCTACGACATCAAAATGCTTGAAGACCTTGGCAACATGATGTTTGGAAACCGGGAAGCCTACGATCGCATCCACGAAGCGCACCGCCCCGAAGCCATTATCCTCAACACCCTGAATCCGGCCTCTGCGCAGGGGCTTGTCACCCTGCTCTCCCGTCAGATTTGGAAACTGGCCTACTTTGATGGAACCACCGCCATCCTCCTGCTGAACAAGGAAGAGTTTGCCCCGCTGCTGAACAACAAGGAGGCCCAAGCCGCCGGCTTGGCCAAGCTCGAAGCCGCACGCGCGGAATATGCCGCAAAGGTTGGTAAGGGATGCCGCGCCGGAAACCCAGCCGAACTCATTGGTTCGGGCCGGATTTTCCTGGCACTGAACCGTCCGGTCGAAGCGAAAGCCATCTTTTCCCTGTTGCTGCAAGGAAACGGCATGATTCCGAGCGCATGGATTGGGCTGGGCAACAGCCAGCTTCTGCTGAAGGAATTCGATGCGGCGGTGGAATCACTGGGCAAGGCCACCGAACTTGCACCCAGTAGCCTGTTGGCATGGGCCAGCCGTGCGACGGCCTGCAAATATGCAGGTAAGACCGACGAACAGCAAAAGGCCGTGGAAAAGGTGAAACGACTCGTCGAACAGAACAAAGCCAAGCAACCGGAAGAGCCCGAGCCACAACCCGAGCCGGAAGCCGAACCCGCCACCAACCCGTCCGTGCTGGAAACCTCGATTCCGGAATAAACAAAAGGCTTTAGACTTTAGGAATTGGGCTTCAGGGAAGTCGGACTTTCCTGAGGAACTTGCCGCGAAGCATAATTTTCGTAGAAAATAGGCCGTTGGCCGGTTCAAACCTCTGGTTTTGCCGTTCCAGTTAATGGTTGTCGGTTATTGGTTATCAGGGGGAACCTGTTCCTCTGCATGCTGTTGAGCTGATAACTAATAACAATTAACTGACAACTGCCGCTCAAAACCGGGAGGTTTTGCAAGCGGCTCTCCTTTGTACCCATTTCTGTGCATTCGTTTTTTACCACGGAGAGAG
>DAOVNC010000401.1 GCA_030630445.1 Kiritimatiellales bacterium
GCGGCGTTGCTGTTCGGTCATGGTATCCATGACGCGGTGAAGCCAGTCTTCCAGCTGGAAGCGCTCGCGCAGCTGGTTTTGTGCGCGGAGCATGGCGCCGGCACTGTTGACTTCGAGCACTTCCTGAATGCGGAAGGCCAGGTCGCCGACGGAAATGAGGTTCCACTTTTCAATCCAGTCGGTTGATCGCTGGCACCATAGCAGCATCGGGGCGCTGGCGGTGCGGCGGGCCACGGCCACACTCATGATCTTGCGCACCTCCTCTTCGGCGCCATTTGCGATCAGGGCGGCCATGACTTCGTTGAGCACCGGATGGCTCACCACCGGGATTACCTCGCTGAGCGTGGCGATTACGGCCTCCTTGTCGTTTTCGATGAAAATGGTCAGCAGGGTCTGGAGCTGGCGAGAGGGCAGGCGGTCGAATGTCGTGACCAGATCCCCTTCGATCAAATCGTGAATCAGCTTGGCGGTATCCAGCCCGGTCGGTTCAATGCCGAAAATCCGCGCATAGATAAACCCTTCGGCTTTCCATTCGGGGCGCGCGGAAGGCGCGCCCTTGATGATAAAGGCCAAACGGTTGGATAGCGTTTCCCGTGCAAAATCGGAGGTGGTGTCGATCTTCTTTTCAAGGATTTCCTTGAACCGGTCGAAAAGCCCCTCGATGTCGCGCACGTCGGCAATGAGCTTGAACCATTCGTCGTCGTAGGCTAGCGCCTTTTTATGGAGGACAATGTTGTCCGAGCGCTTTTTTGGGATTTCGACGGAGGCATCGACCTTCAGTTCGCGGCGGGCGGCGGCCCAAAACTTTTTCCAGCCTGCTTCGGGGAAGACCGATGGGGTCAGGGTTTCCTGCAGGCGCATGACGGGCATCGCCCCGTAGCTGCGGAGCGTGGTGCGCACGACGGCGGCGGGATCTTCCTTGATCAGTCGTTCCAGTTCGGCCGGGTTGTTGTGCTTGATCGCCAGGATATGTTCGTCGTCAAGGGCTTCCAGCGCCTCGGCGGCATAGCTAAAAGCCATTTCGTGCTCGCCCTTGCGCTCGAAATCGATTTCAAGTTGCTGGTAGAAATAGTCGATATGTTCAACGACCCCGAAGCCCCATGTGGCATTGTAGCAAAGCATGCCGGGTTTGAGCGCGCGCAGGTAGGCCAGCCGCTTGAAGCATTTGGCCACCGGAAGCTTTCCGCCAAATCCCGCAGGCTCCACCATCTTAAGTGCATTCCGATCCTTGGAAAGAAGCTTCTCGACCACCTCTTTGGCATCGTTCACCGAACCGTATTCAGCCAGCCATTCGAGGATCGAGAGGGCTTGGTCGATATTGTCGTTTTCCGTAAACTTCTGGAATAGCATTTGCGCCCATTCCGCTGCTTCGTCCCCGCGTTCGGCCTCGGCCATTTCCGTAAAAGCCACTATTAGCTCGGTTTCATCGATCTCCGCCGACTCCAGCTTGCCCGTGAACCACTCTTCGTTTATCGCGTCCAAATCCATTATGCAAATCTCCTTGAATAAGCGCGCCAACATAGCGGTTTTCCCGGGGGCTGGAAATTGTTTTCCATACAATTTCCCGCAGGAGGAATTTACCCTGCCTGCCTGCTTGTCAATGCAGTTCGCAGTAGTTACATTCTGCGCTTTCCAATACGTGACACGTGATAAGCGAGGCGTGACGGGAAATCGAGGAATAAACCACGCCTCACTTGTCACGCACCAGAAAGGCGCAGCCCATGTTTAAAGCAATTTCCAGCAAAGTTAGTTTTCCGGAGATGGAAGAAGAAGTGCTCAAGCTCTGGAAGGAGCAGGACACCTTCAAGAAATCGCTCGAAATCCGCAAGAATTGCAAGGAGTTTGTTTTCTACGACGGCCCTCCGTTCGCCACCGGACTGCCGCACTATGGCCACCTGCTGGCCGGAACCATCAAGGATATTATTCCACGCTACCAGACGATGCGTGGCCACTATGTCTCGCGCCGCTTTGGCTGGGACTGCCACGGTCTGCCGGTCGAAGCCCTCGCACAGGATGAACTTGGCCTCGCGGGCGCGCCTGCCATTCAGGAGGCTGGCGTCGATGTGTTCAACGAACAGTGCCGCTCGATGGTCACCAAATATGTCGAGGAGTGGGAAAAAACCGTCACGCGCATGGGGCGCTGGGTCGATTTTGAAAACGACTACAAGACCATGGACAAAACCTTCATGGAAACCATCTGGTGGGTTTTCTCCGAACTCTGGAAGCAGGATCGCATCTACAAGGCGCACCGCATCATGCCCTACAGCTGGAAGCTGAACACGCCGCTTTCCAACTTCGAGGCGGGACGCAACTACCAGGACGTGCAGGATCCGGCCATCACCGTCCGCGTCAAGCTACTTGATTTTGAGTTCGAGCATGCCTCGGCGCTGATCTGGACGACCACGCCGTGGACGCTTCCCGGCAACCTCGCCATCTGTGCCGGGCCGGAGATCGACTATGTCGCGCTCAAGGACAAGGAAACCCACGAGGTGTTCCTGCTGGCCGAGGCGCGTGTGGCGGCCTACTACAAAAAGGAAGAGGAATACGAAATCCTCAAGAAATACAAGGGTTCCGATCTCAAGGGGATCAAATACGAGCCCATCTTCGACTTTTTCGAAGACAATCCCGGTTCCTTCCAAATCCTGACCGACGATTTTGTTTCGACCGAAGACGGCACCGGCATCGTCCACATGGCGCCGGCTTATGGCGAGGACGACTACCGCATCTGCCGCGACGAAGGCATCTCGATGGTCGATCCACTCGACGACGACTGCAAGTTTACAAGCCTTGTGCCCGACTACGAAGGGCTGTTTTGCAAGGAGGCCGACAAGGCGATCATCAAGGCGCTCAAGCACGGCGGCAAGCTCATCCATCAATCGACCATCCAGCACTCCTATCCCTTCTGCGAACGCACCGACACGCCGCTGATCTACCGCGCCATCGACGCGTGGTATGTGCGCGTGGAGGATCTGCGCGAGCGCATGCTTAAGCATAATGCAACCATTCAGTGGATGCCGGGCCACGTGGGCGAAAAGCGCTTTGCCAACTGGCTGGCCAACGCCAACGACTGGAATATCAGCCGCAACCGCTTCTGGGGCTCGTGCATGCCGGTCTGGGTCAACATCGACGATAAATCCGACATGATCTGCGTTTCCTCCGCCGCCGAGCTCGAAGAACTCTCCGGCGAAAAGGTCGAAGATTTGCACAAGCAC
>DAOVNC010000387.1 GCA_030630445.1 Kiritimatiellales bacterium
CATGGCTCCGCCTCCAAACACATATTCACCCGCCGTAGTGGTAATGCCACTATTGCCGATGGTGCCGACATCATTTAATGTTCCGTTTAGACCGTTTCCGGAAACATCGGTGTAGTCGGAGTCAAAGCTCCAGTGGCCGACTACGTCAGCTTGGACCGCATGTGCAACACCCAAGCATAACGCCAGTGCCAATACTTTATTCGTTATCATCTTACTCTCCTTTTGTGCTCGTTCTGCCGCACCCCTCCACCCTTCCCGAGTGAATCGAGTGCCAACTATCCACCCTGTCTATGCCCATTTCAGAAGAGAGTCAACAAAAAACAAAAAAACAGACAGTTTTATTTACAGTACCTTTTAGCCAGGGTCATCCGTGGCAAGTTACTGTCGCGTAGTCATATGACAAATATCGCGATTTGAAGGTGGCGAGAGGTTTATTGATACGCTGGATGAGATATGCACCAAGATCGGTTGATTGGTGCATGCCTTTGTCTTTACAGTGGACTAAGACCTCTGCTACTGGAGACGCCGGAGGCAAATCTAGTGGCGGGTATGAAGTGGTTGCAGGGGACGTATACGCAGCGCTTCAATTCGCGGCACAAGCTTTGGGGGCATTTGCTGCAGGGGCGCTATAAGGCTATACCCGTTGATCAGGGGGATGGCGGTGATTATTTCCTAACGGTGGCGAACTATATTCATCTGAACCCGGTAAGAACAAAGGTTTTTGATTTGGAGAAGGAGAGCCTGTTGGATTATCGCTGGAGTAGTTATCCGCTTTATCTGGACGAGGCAAGGCGTCCGGCCTGGCTGGTGGTGGATCGGGTATGGGGGCACTGGGAGTTGAGGATGGTAAGGCGGGACGTGCTTGGTATCGGGAGTTTTAATGTGATGGAAATTGTGCTGAGTGATGATCCGCAGGGTTTTGATGCTGCATGGGAAAAGATTCGGCGCGGTTGGTATTTTGGATCGGACGCCTTGGCGTTGATGGCGAGCATTGATTTTTCATCGATGACCTAGCCGATAATGTTGAAGCCGCGCGGGTGGAGGGGATTGAGGCCCATCAGTTCATTCCCGAAAACCACGCCGCCATCCGCAAGGCGGCAACAGAGTTTTTTGGGTTTCTTTAACCTTCTGGAGTGCGGCGGGAACTGAAAGGCCACGCCGCTTTTCTGTCGCACCGTCTCTTCCCTCGCAAAAGCGGTGTCGCCCGCTGGTTGCCGCCGCACTCCAAGATTTTTTTCTTAATCGGCCAACACCGCATTGAGGCGGGCGGCGAAGGCAGCGGGGTCGGCGAGCTTGGCGCCGGAGGCGATGACCGCCTGATCGTGCAGTAGCTTCGTCAGCGTTCCAACCTTCGGATCCTTGGCGTCGGCGTCGTACATGGCCTGCACCTTCTTGACGACAGGGTGTTCGGGATTGAGTTCGAGTACGCTTTCGTGCGGTGGAATGTCCTGCCCCATGCGGCGCATCATTTCCTCGATGTGCGGGCTCATGGAATGTTCGTCGCCCACAATAACGGCGGCGCTGTCCTTCAGACGGGTAGTCAGCTTGACCTCCTTGACGCCATCGAGCTGCTCTTTTGCGAAGCCTAAGAATCCCTCGAACTGCTTCTCTTCATCCTTCAGCGCATCCTTGTCGTCGATTTCGCCTTTGTTGACGGCCTTGAGCTTCTTGCCTTTGTATTCCATCAGTTGCGGAATGACGAAGTCGTCGATCGGGTCGGTCATCAACAGCACTTCCTGCCCCTTGTCCTTGAAGGATTCGAGGTAGGGGG
This sequence comes from Kiritimatiellales bacterium, assembly GCA_030630445.1. Taxonomy (GTDB): domain Bacteria; phylum Verrucomicrobiota; class Kiritimatiellia; order Kiritimatiellales; family Pontiellaceae; genus Pontiella. Next base: position 1,772 of record DAOVNC010000387.1, read on the forward strand.
AGTGGGCGATGGCGGCACGGTTTTCGCCAGCAAGATAGAGGATCTCTTCCTGATCGTCGGCCATGTTTTCGACATAGTCGGCGAAGCAGGTTTTTTCGCCGGCATCCTTGACGGTCGACTCGAACAGCAGCAGGTCGGCGATCTTTTCCTTGTTTTCCCAGTCGGACTGGAGGCCTTCCTTGAGGATCGTGCTGAATGCCTCGTGGAACTTCAGGAACTTGTCATAGTCCTTGGTCTTCATGGCTTTGAGCGTTTTGAGAACGCGGCCGACGAGGTTTTTGCGGATCTTGTCGAGCATCGGGTTTTCCTGCAGGATCTCGCGCGAGACGTTCAGCGGCAGGTCGGAGGAGTCGACGACGCCCTTGACGAAGCGGAGGTAGCTCGGCAGGAGGTTGTCGAACTCGTTGGAGATGAAGACGCGCTGGACGTAGAGGTTGAGGTGCGCCTTGGGATCGTTGTTCATCATCATGTCGAAGGGCTTGGCTTCGGGGATGAAGAGCAGCGCCTTGAATTCGATCGCGCCTTCGGCATTGTAGTGGATCGTTTCGGCCGGATCCGCCATGTCGTGGGCAATGTGTTTGTAGAACTCGGAATATTCCTCGTCCTTGATCTCGTTCTTGGCGCGCAACCAGATGGCCTTCTGCGTGTTGATCTGATCTTCCTTTTCCTCTTCAGTGTCTTTTTCCTCATCCTTTTCGGTGGTGAGCAGGACAACCGGGTGCTCAAGGAAATCGGAAAACTTTTTGACGGTGGAACGGATGGTCCAGTCGTCGAGGTATTCCGCAGCATCCTCCTTGAGGTGCAGGATGATTTCGGTTCCGCGGGTTTCCTTGTCGGCGTCGGAGAGGGTGAAGTTACCGGTTCCCTTGGATTCCCATTTAACCGCGTCCTCGCCATGCGCCTTGGTGATGACCGTGACATCGTCGGCGACCATGAAGGAGGCGTAGAAGCCGACACCGAATTGGCCGATCAGTTCCGGGTTGTCTTTTACGTCCATCTCCTTGGCTTTTTCGAGGAAGGCCTGGGTGCCGGAGTGGGCGATCGTGCCGAGGTTCTGGATCACTGATTCCTGCGACATGCCGATGCCGTTGTCGGAGATCGTCAGGGTCTTGGCCTCTTTATCGGCGCGGAGGGTGATTTTCCAGTTGCTGTCGCCATCGAGCAGTTCGGTGTTGGTAAGACCCTCGAAGCGCACTTTGTCGATGGCATCACAGGCGTTGGAGATCAATTCGCGCAGGAAGACCTCGCGGTGGGAATAGAGCGAGTGAGTAATCAGGTGCAGCAACTGCTCCAGTTCGGTTTTAAATTTCAGCGTCTTTTTGGCCATACCATTATTCTCCTTTTAAATTCAAAGCCCCGAAGCTTCGAGGCTGGATGTCAAAAACAGTCGGTGAAACTACGAAAGCGCCGGGGGCGTTACAAGCAATAATGCAGCAACTGTTTTGCCGGGAAATTGGAGAAATCCAGTTCACGTCGCTTGTCCGATTTTTAAAACCCGGATCATTAGCGACTTCTCGGGCAAAGGTGTAGTGCGGGCCTCTCTGCTTGCAGAGGGCGCGCCCCCTGCGGGAGGCACGCGCTAC
>DAOVNC010000332.1 GCA_030630445.1 Kiritimatiellales bacterium
ATGCTGGCATTTGGCGTGAGCGTGGACGAAGTCTATGCCGCCGTCCGGGGAGCCAACATTGATGTGGGCGCCAAAAGTATCGAGGTCAACCACGTCGAATATTTCATCCGAGGCATCGGCTTCATCAAGAAGCTCGAAGACATCGAAAACAGCGTCATCAAGATCGGCCCCGACCATGTGCCCGTGCTCGTCAAGCATGTGGCGAATGTCGCCCTAGGCCCGGCCACCCGGCGCGGCGCACTCGACAAGGGCGGTGCGCCGGTCGTCGGCGGCGTGGTGGTCGCCCGCTACGGCGACAATCCGCTGGCCGTCATCAACAACGTCAAAGACAAGATCGAGGAAACCTACGAAGCGCTGCCCGCCAAGGCGATCATGGACTTCAAGCAAACCACCCGCGAAGAGGTTGCCGGTTTTGCCCTGAATGAAGGGTTTGATGCCTATCTCGCAGGCACCCGGAACCAGGAACCATGGAAGCAATATCTCCGGGGCACCCCCCGCGATAATTGGCCGGAATGGATCACCCTCAGCAAAGTGACCGTTGTGCCTTTCTACGACCGCACCGGACTCATCTACGAAACGCTCGGAACCCTCAACGAATCCATTACCGAGGAAATCCTCGTCACGATCATTGTCGTGCTCGTGATGGTGATGCACCTGCGCAGCGGTTTCATCATCAGCGCCATGCTTCCGCTGGCCGTGCTGCTCTGCTTCATCAGCATGAAGTTCTTCGGTGTCCAGGCCAACATCGTGGCACTGTCCGGGATCGTGATCGCCATCGGCACCATTGTCGATATGGGCATTGTGATTTGCGAAAACATCCTGCGGCATCTGGAGCTGGCCGACCCCTCCGAATCCAAGCTGGAAGTGGTGCACCGCGCCGCCTCCGAAGTCGGCAGCGCGGTACTCACCGCCGTTGCGACCACGGTGATCAGCTTCCTTCCGGTCTTCACGATGATCGGCGCGGAGGGAAAACTCTTCAAACCGCTGGCCTTCACCAAGAGTTTCGCCCTGGTGGCCTCCATCATCATTGCATTGACCGTGCTGCCGATGCTGGCCTACACCTTCTTCCATAAAAAACAGCCCGGGCGCACACCAAAAAAACCGGGGCACAAAGGCGTTTCCACGCTCAAGAAATATCTCCCGATCTCCCTGGTCATTCTGCTCGTTGGCCTCCTGCTGACCACCTATTGGGAACCCCTTGGACCGGAAAAGGGAATGTCCAGGAATCTCATCTTCGTCACCGTGCTCATCGGGGGTCTGCTGGGCTTCTTCAAGTTTTTCCAGCACTTCTATGTCCCCATGCTCCGCTGGTGCCTTTCCCATAAAGCGATGTTCCTCTCCATCCCGCTGTCCCTGATGCTCATTGGCGGCATGGCCTGGCAAGGATTCCCGAAACTATCCAACTGGATGCCCGGATGGGCGAAGGGTAGCCCGCCGGTCCAATATCTCGCCCATAAGTTCCCGGGGCTTGGCAAGGAGTTCATGCCCAATCTCGATGAAGGCTCGTTCCTCTACATGCCAACCACCATGACGCACGCCTCCATCGGAGAATCCATCGACATTATCCAGAAACAGGACATCGCCATCCAGTCCATCCCGGAAATCGACTCCGTCGTCGGCAAGCTCGGCCGCGCCGAAACCCCGCTCGACCCGGCGCCGGTCTCGATGATCGAAACCATCATCAACTACAAGCCCGAATACAAGATCGGCAGGGACGGGCGCCGAACCAACTATAAATATGAAAACGGCGAGTTTGTCCGCGATGTCAACGGCGAGTTGATCGAAGACCGTCGCGGCCGCCCCTTCCGCCAATGGCGCGACGAAATCCGAACCCCGAACGACATCTGGAAGGAGATTGTCAAGGCCGCCAAGATTCCCGGCACCACCTCCGCGCCCAAGCTCCAGCCCATCGCCGCCCGCATCGTCATGCTAGCCAGCGGCATGCGCGCACCCATGGGCGTCAAGGTGAAAGGTCCCGACCTCGACACCATTGAAAAGGTGGGCTTGCAGATCGAGCAATACCTCAAGGAGGTGCCATCCGTAGAGCCGTCCGCCGTGATTGCCGACCGCATCGTGGGCAAGCCGTATCTGGAGATTGTCCCCGACCGCGAATCGCTTGCCCGCTACGGCATCCCGATCCGCAAGTTCCAGGACGTCGTCGAAATCGCCATTGGCGGCCGCAAGGTGACCGGCACGGTCGAAGGCCGCGAACGCTTCCCCGTCCGCGTGCGCTACAGCCGCGAACTGCGCGACAGCATCGAAACCTTGGACAAGATCCTTGTGCCCGGCAAGGGCGGGCTGCAGATCCCCATCACCGAGCTAGCTGAAATCAAATATGTCCGCGGCCCGCAGGTCATCAAAAGCGAAGACACCTTCCTCGTCGGTTATGTCGTCTTCGACAAGAAACCCGATTTTGCCGAAGTGGACGTGATGGAACAATGCCAAGCCTACTTGCAATCCAAGATCGACAGCGGCGAATTTAGCCTGCCGCGCGGCGTGAGCTACCGCTTTGCGGGCAGCTATGAAAACCAGCTCCGAGCCACCAAGACGCTGGCCGTCGTCCTGCCGGTGGCTCTGTTCGCGATCTTCATGATTCTCTACTTCGAGTTTAAATCCGTCTCCACCACGCTACTGGTTTTCTCGGGCATCTTCGTCGCGTGGAGCGGCGGGTTCCTCATGCTCTGGCTCTATGGCCAACCATGGTTCCTGGATTTCAGCGTCTTCGGGGTCGATATGCGCAACCTCTTCCAGGTCCACACCATCAATCTGAGCGTGGCCGTATGGGTCGGCTTCCTCGCCCTCTTCGGCATTGCCACCGACGACGGGGTCATTATTTCGACGTACATCTCCCAGATCATGCGGGAACACAAACCCGGCACCGTGCAGGAAGTCCGGGAGGCTATCGTCTTGGCCGGATCCCGACGGGTCAGGCCCTGTCTCATGACCGTGGCGACAACGATCCTCGCGTTGATTCCGGTCCTCACGTCGACGGGGCGCGGGAGCGACGTCATGGTTCCGATGGCCATTCCGTCCTTCGGCGGCATGACCGTGGTCGTCATCACCATTTTCGTTGTGCCCGTCCTCTACTCCATCGTCCAAGAGGGGAAAGTAAAAAAAGCGGAAAGAAGGAACGCCAAATAAACCAAGGAGCAATACCATGAAAAGGAATGCCATACTGCAATCAGCCCTAGCCCTATCCGTGCTGGGCGCACTCGTCCTCGCAGGAGGATGCCAAACCCCGGGACAAGTCGTCGCTACCCAAAAAAGCGAGGTTTGCCCGCAATGCGAAACCCAAACCGTTACGACGCCGATCAAAGGGCTGACCTACACGAAACATGTATGCCCAACCTGCAAGAACGTCGAAACCGACGCAACGAAAACCTCGGCAGCCCTAGCCGCCTACACCGGCATGGATGTCGAAACCGTGCATGTGTGCGAGCACTGCAAGTCCGTCGTGACCCCTTGCCCGGCATGCAGCAAAATGTGATTGCCGGTCGCAAAACCGTGGCGTGGGCGCCCTGCTTCCCGTGCCCACCTCCACCGGACGCGGTTCAGGCATCATGGTGCCGGTGGCCATCTCCGGTTTTAGCGGAATGCTGATTGAAGTCGTCACCATGCTCGTCGTCTCCGTCCTCTACTGCTGGCAACAAGAACGGAAGCTAAAGTCGTAAGCCCCGAACGGCATCCCCGAACACAGTCGATCTCGGGTCAATCCTCCGCGAAGGGGGACGGAAACAGCCAATATACCGCGAAATAACGCGGCCTTTTTTTCAAAAAGAACCGCATCCTACAACGTGGGGCGGAGTGCTCGGCGTTGATGGTGGAGAAACGGTGGCGCGTGCGTCCCGAAGGGGGCGCGTTTTCGGCGCGGGCATTGGTATTTCAATATTTTCCTATCCCCTAAATGATGAAAAAAGCGTTCCTCTTGGCGAAGGATGTTGAATGCGAGAAATTGGATACGAAACAGTTCAAAATCACAGAACTTTAGATCGCAAGAATCTCGCAATCAGCGCAATCTCCGTCGCTGACATAAGGCTCCGTTCTGAACTCGTTGACCGCTCTCAGCCTATCGAGAACACCCATG
>DAOVNC010000392.1 GCA_030630445.1 Kiritimatiellales bacterium
CCCACGTCGTCATGCAGATCGCGGGCAATGCGCCCTTTCAATTTGGCGATCCCTCGCTTGCGCATCCGTTGCTGAACCACCAATCCGCCGATCAATCCCATGGACAGGATAATGCCCATCCAAATAATGGAGCGTTGTTTGATGTGCTGCCATGCGGTCCGGGCCAGTTCCAACTCCCGCTCCACCACCGCCAAACGCCGGTCCAGGGGTCGACGCTGAGCCAATCCCCTGATCCATTCCCCCTGAGGCAAGATCCGTCGCTGGCGACTAATGCCATCCACCAACAGAGCAAGCTGATCCTGACAGCGGTCAGGAATCCCTTGGGCAACGACCTTGCAACCTACCGACGCGGCTCGATCACCGCGGCTCACCGAAATCTCCCCTAGTCCGAGAATCGGCATCCCCTTATATTCATCGAGTCCTTCCATCGTAATATGAACGTACCGCGCATTAATCCCTTCGCCAGTAACTGACAGCAGTTTGCCACGGAAACTCTGAAAGTTAAGTTGTTTTCCCGTTTTAAAGTCCGGATCATCCGATACTTTAACGGATATCGCTTGCGGAAAGCCGAATGACGGAACCTCGACTTCGTAAGGAGCCGCGGCAGGCCAAAAATCAATCCGTCCGACCACCCGTGGTTTACCCAGATCCAGCATGAACTGCGCTTTTCCCGAAAACGGCATGCCGTCTTCGTATTTGATCAGGAAATCCGGCACCGAAACCGTTTCGTCGCTCAGAGGAAATCCTAGCCCCTGCACATCGTCATTCAGGTATTGGGTATCCCATAATGGAAGCTGCCGAAACGAACCGGATGACGTTATCTTGATGAAATTGCTGCCCCATGTAGCCATATTGGCGCCAATGCGGCCGCCTGCTTCCTGCTGGAACATATAGATTTCTCCGAGCGCGAAATACGCCGCGCCCGATTCCTGCACCATTGGCAGGATCGTAATGCGAACCCGCTTCACCGGTCGATTGATCTCTGAAAAGAAGACCGGATAAGGACCCGGATCCGGAAAATCCTCATCCATCCAGTTTACGGCAATTTCATAATCGCCCGTTTTAGTATCCAGCACTTCGATCTTGAAACGTTTCGGAAAAGCATAGGCAGCCACACCTGATCCTGTTGATTTAAAGGAAGGAATCAATGCAATCGAGTCGAGATACGGGGCCCAGGACATTTCAATGTCAATCTGGTGCGGTGAAAGCGAGCCATCGGAGACGGGTTCTTCAAACAGGGAATGGTAGCCCAGATGATCGGATAGTGCTTTCGGATTATGTTGCGGCAGAATGGATGTTTTTTTGAGTAGTTGATCCCGCTCCGCCTCCAGCTGCCGGACCCGCGCCCGCGGCCACCGCGTCCACTCCTCGGGTGGGATGGCGGGACGGTCGGCGGGAAAACGCGGATCCACCTGCTCGGCCACGGCGAACCCCGCCAACGCCAGCATCCATCCTGCAAAAATCAACCTAAAGCAAACCTTCTTCATAGAGAAAGCACTCTAGTCCGGGCGTGGAGGAACCCCAAGATTTTTTTCAGGGAAGCAGGCCGATGCGGTAGAAGCGCTGGGGATCGCCGCTGGCGGGAACCGTGTGGCTGGTGGTAGCGCCGGGGTCGCTGGCGGGGATGCCTGTGGCGATGGGCGGGTCGGACCAATCCGTCAGATCATCCGTCGTCTGGATCTCGTAGAAGGCGCCGGGTGCAGAGGGCCAGGTGGCGGTGAAGCCGCCAGCCGCCTCGGAAACCCACTCGCCGACAAAGTCGCTTTCCGGATCGAGCGGGTCGGTGCCGGTGCGGACCTCGGCGCCGTCGGGGGTTCCGTCGCCGTCGGTGTTGTCGTTGTCGGGATCGGTTTCGGTGGGATCAACGAGGCCATCCAGATCGGGATCTTCGAGGGTGTCGGCGAGGCCGTCGCCATCGACGTCGACCAATGGGTCGTTGGGAATGGAGACGACATTGCCGTTGGGTGCCGTGGTGGCGATGGTTGGCGTGAGTACTCCGCGCGGCCCCCAGGTGGCATCGAGCTGCTGGGCCAGGGCTCGGGCCATGAGGGTGAGGGTATTGGGGTGGCTGGAGGCCAGGTTGTTGCTTTCGGTCGGGTCGTCGGCCAGGTTGTAGAGTTGGTGGCTGTTGCTTTGGTAGTTGTAGATCAGCTTCATGTCGCCTTGGCGGATGAGGGAGAAGAAATCGCTCCGGTGGTTGTGTGGATAGTGGACCACCACTTCCTGCGGTCGGTGGGTGCCGGGGGTGGCGGCAAAGTAGGGGGTCAAGTCATGTCCGTCGTCGCCGAAACCGGCGGCACCGGCAAGCCCGGCAATGTTCAGGAAGGTAACCGGAAGGTCCCAGGTGGCAACCAGGTCGGTTTCAATGCTGTTGGCCGGAATGGGGATCGCTTGCTGGAAGGCATTGTCGGGGTTGATGGCCCCCCAGCAGACGATCATCGGGACGCGGATGCCACCCTCCCACTTCGACCCCTTCATGCCGCGCATCGGAAAATCGCCGTAGATTCCGTCCGGAAGGGTATCCTGGTTGGTGGCCGGACTGTCGCTGCCGTTGTCACCAACGAAGACGATCAGGGTGTCCTCCGCCACGCCGAGGTCGACCAGCTTCTGGCGGATCTCTCCGACGGCAATATCCATCCCCTCGATCATGGTGGCGAACTTGGCGTGGGTGTCGCCGGTGGCCGCGCTGTAGTCGCCCGTGGCGTCGGGGTTGGTGGTGAACGGGGCGTGGACGGCGTAGAAGGCCATGTTGAGAAAGAAGGGAACGTCGTCGGTGACGGCATCCTCGAGCGCCTTGTTCGCTTCGATGGTTAGCGCCTTGGTTAGAAAAAGGGAACCGTCATAGGCCTCGAGGCCGGGGAGGCCGTAGCCCGGCGTACCGATGTAGCCTGCGGGCGGATGACCCCAACGGCCACCGGCAATGTTCACGTCGAAGCCAAGGTCAGTCGCAACGTCAACCGAAGATATGGCAAAGTGGGCCTTGCCGACATGGATGCTGCGATACCCCCCGAGCTTGAGCAGCTTGGGCAGCGTGGTGTCGGAGGCGTCGAGTCCGGCGCTGCGCCAATTGACGGGTACGCCGGTGCTGCCGGCACCGACCCAATCGGTAACGGCATGCCGGGCGCTGTTGTGTCCGGTCATGATGCCGCAACGGGTCGGGCTGCAAACGGACTGGGCGTAGGCCGAGGTAAAGCGCATCCCGTCGGCCGCCAGGCTTTCCATGTTCGGGGTGACGTAGAAATCGTTGAAGCCATAGGCCACGGGAACGCCGTTTGTATCGAGATTGAAGGGAACCGATGTGTCGTGCGGACCCATGTCGTCGACCAGG
>DAOVNC010000333.1 GCA_030630445.1 Kiritimatiellales bacterium
CAGCTTGTTTATCTCCAGCAACGCACCCAGCTCCAAGCTATCGAACCAGGGGATCGGATGGATATCGAGAACGATGTTTTGCGCAGCTGCGGCACCCAGATCGATCACGAATTGCCGCGCGGCATCCTCGGAATCCACGGGCTGGAACCGCTCCACCACGGCACCGAGCGATTCAAGTTCCGCAACATCGTCTTTTTCCAAGGACTGGAATCCCACGGGCTTGTCGGGCATGCGATGGATCCGCCACATTTGCTGGCTGGCCGACAGCAGGAAGCGGATGTTGGCGATATAGCGGGTGAACAGTCGCTTGGGGTCGAAACACATGCGCCAAAACCATTCCAGATGCATGTTCTGCAACCATGCCGGCGCGCGCTTTTGCTTTCCGGCAATAAAATCGAGCGAGCCGCCCACCCCGATCGAAACCGGTACGTTCCAGCCGCGGACATGCATACTGATGAACTTATCCTGCTTCGGCACGCCGAAGGCTACGAAAAGGATGTCGGGCCGCGCCTGCTCCAACCGCTGGAGGATTGCGCGGTGATCCATCTCCAAAAGCCGGGCGAAGGGCGGCGAATAGGTTCCCGCCACCTTCAAGTCCGGATGGCGGGCCTTCAGGATATCCATGGCCTTTTTCGCGACGCCAGAGGCAGAGCCAAGCCCGTAGATCCTGAAACCCTCCTTGGCGGATCGTTCCGCCAGCATCGGGGTGAGGTCGCTGCCCGTCACACGTTCCTTGAGAGGCGGGCCGAAAAACGGGGCGAGCTTCACAATGGGAAAGCCGTCGGCCAACACGAGGTCGGCGTCGATCAGCAACCGCTGCACCTCGGGGTCGCGCCAAGCCTGGGTGACAAAATCCAGGTTGGCCGTGGCAATATTGACCGGCTGGCCGGATCGCGCGCGTGCGACCATCCAATCGATTGCCTCCTCGAATGTCACGTTATGGAACGGAACCCCGAAGATGGCCAGCGGAACAGGAGTTGGATCAATACTGTCCATACCGTTGGATGCTATCGGCAGAGCCCGCCCGGCGCAAGTTTTTCCAATGATTTATAATACTTCCGCCGAGCGAAAAACAAGCGGTTCCCTTTTACTAATCCCTGCTTGAGGGGTGGAATGAAATACAGTAGGTTGCTTTCTCATTTTGCAACCACGGAAAGACCCATGAACTGGATTTTGAAAAAGATACTCGGCTCCAAGAACGAGCGCGACCTCAAAAAGATGCAACCGCTGGTGGAACGCATCAACGAATTCGACGAGGAATACAAGGCGCTGACCGACGAGCAGCTGAAAGCCAAAACCGATGAACTCCGCACGCGCCTGCAGAACGGGGAGACGCTCGAAGAGATTGAGTGCGAAGCCTTTGCCGTGGTCAAGAACGCCGCGCGGCGCCTGTGCGGAACACAGGTGGATGTGTGCGGCCACCCGACCGACTGGGAAATGGTGCATTTCGATGTCCAGCTCATCGGCGGCCTCGCCATCCACAAGGGCATGATTGCCGAAATGGCCACGGGCGAAGGCAAGACCCTCGTCGCAACACTGCCGGTCTACCTGAACGCCTTGGCCGGCAAAGGTGCGCACGTCGTCACCACCTCCGACTACCACTCGCAGCGCGACTCGGAATGGATGGGCCACCTCTACACCTGGCTTGGTCTCAGCGTCGGCTGCCTGAAAAATATGATGCCGCCGCCGCAGCGCCGCGAAATGTATCTGTGCGACATCACCTACGGAACCAATTCCGAATTCGGCTTCGACTATCTGCGCGACAACATGGCCTACCGTTCCGAAGACATGGTGCAGCAACAGGGCCACAACTTCGCCATCGTCGACGAAATCGACTCGATCCTCATCGACGAGGCCCGCACGCCGCTGATCATCTCCGGCCCCGCGCCCTACTCCTCCACGCAATATGCGGAGCTGCAGCCCGCCGCCGCCCGGCTCGTCAAGCGCCAGCGCGATCTCTGCACCCGCCTGCTCAAAGAGGCCAAGGACCTCCTTGCCGAAGGCGATGAGGAAGAAGCGTCGATCCGCATGTACCAGGTGTTCGAGGGCATGCCCAAAAACAAGCAGCTCATGCACATGATCGAGGATGTCAAAATCCGCAAGCTGCTCGAAAAAACGCAGCTGTCCATGCTTTCCGACATGCGCAAGGAACAGGCTCGCGAACTCCAGCAGGAGCTCTTCTTCACGATCGATGAAAAGGGCCACGATGCCGGACTCACCGAAAAAGGCTGCGAAGAACTCAACCCGAACGACCCGGAAATGTATGTCCTCCCGGACATGGTATCGGCCATGGCCGAACTCGATGGCGAAACGGACCTTTCGCCGGAAGAGATCATGGAAAAACGCCGGGCGATCCAAGAGGAGTTTGCCATCCGCAACGAACGCGTCCACGCCGTCGACCAGTTGATCCGCGCCTACAGCGTCTACGAAAAAAACGTCGACTATGTGGTGCAGGACAACCAGGTAATGATCGTCGACGAGCATACCGGACGCCTCATGGTAGGACGCCGCTGGAGCGACGGGCTGCACCAATCCATCGAGGCAAAGGAAGGCGTGACCATCGAGCGCGAAACCCAAACCCTCGCCACCATCACCATCCAGAACTATTTCCGGATGTACGACAAACTCTCCGGCATGACCGGAACGGCCGAAACCGAGGCCGACGAATTCCACCAGATCTACAAACTCGACGTCATGGTGATCCCCACCAACCGGCCCGTGCGGCGCGCCGACCTCAACGACCAGATCTACAAGACCCAGCGTGAAAAGTTCAAGGCCGTCATCGACGACATCAAGGCCGCGCACGCACGCAAGCAACCGATTCTCATCGGAACGGTGGCGGTGGAAACCTCCGAACTTCTCAGCCGCATGCTGCGCCGCGAAAACATTGTCCACAACGTGCTCAACGCCAAGAACCATGCGCGCGAGGCCGATATCGTCGCCAACGCCGGGCAGCCCGGCGCGGTGACGATCGCCACCAACATGGCCGGCCGCGGAACCGATATCAAGCTGCACGAAAGCGTCGTCTACCTGAAAGACGAAGACGTTAAATCGAAGACCTTTTCGCTCGAATCCAAGATCGAAGGGAAGTCGCTGCGCAAGCTGCTCGAAGAAAAACCCTGCGGCCTCTATGTGATCGCCTCCGAGCGCCACGAATCACGCCGGATCGACCGCCAGCTGCGCGGTCGCTGTGCGCGTCAGGGCGACCCCGGCGTATCGCGCTTCTACGTTTCGCTCGAAGACAATCTCATGCGCCTCTTCGGCTCCGACCGCATCTCGTCGATCATGGAAAAGCTGGGCATCGAAGAAGGAGAGGTGCTCGAACACCCCTGGCTGAACAAATCCATTGAAACCGCCCAGCGGCGCGTCGAGCAGCAAAACTTCATGATGCGCAAGCGCACGCTCGAATACGACGACGTGATGAACAAGCAGCGCGAAAAGATATACGGCTTCCGCACCGAAGCGCTGCAAAGCGAGAATGCCCGCGAACAACTCTATTATTCCGTCGAAGAGATCGCCGCCAGCCGCGCCGAAGACGCCGTCGCCTCCAAGAGCGCCGCCGACCTGAAGGAATTCATCATCTGGGCCAACACCACCTTCCCGCTGGGTCTGCGCGAAGCCGACCTGCCGGAGGAAAAGACGGTCGACAACCTAATCGACCTTGTGCTCGAACGCGTCAAGAAAGCCTATGAACTGAAGGCCAGCCACGAAGACCCCGAAGCCCTTCAGCGACTGGAACAGCAATTGATCCTGCAGGCGGTCGACGAGCATTGGCAGGAATACCTGCGCAACATGGATAGCCTGCGCGAAGGCATCGGCCTGCGCGCCTACGGCCAGCGCGATCCGCTCGTCGAATACAAGCGCGAAGCCTACAACCTGTTCATGGATCTGATGGATCGAATCTACGAAGAAATCGCCTCCTCCATGTTCCGTTCCGCGACATCGGTGGATGCCATGGAAGAGTTTTTCCAATCGCTCTCCGGCATGCAGGTGCACAACGAGGTTTCCGCCCTCGCGGCTGCCGCCGCGCAGGCCGCCGCATCGCCGCAGCAGCAGGCCCCGGTGGGTGCGCCGCCGCCC
>DAOVNC010000424.1 GCA_030630445.1 Kiritimatiellales bacterium
AGAACAATCACCGCTAATTTTGAGGGAGAGACCGATACGTTTTCGGTAACCCTCAAGTATGTCGCACCGGTATTGTCGGGCATCGTGGTTTCCGGTTCTTCAAGCGTGAACGAGGGAACGACGGCACAGTATGTATGCACGGCGAGCTATTCCGACGGAACGACCGGGGTTGTGACGCCGTCTTGGAGCGAAAACTCTTCCTACGCCACGATCAACAGCTCCGGTGTGCTGACGGCAGGCAATGTTACTGCCAACAAGAGTTTAACCATCACAGCGAGCTTTGGCGGAAAGACCGACACGCACGCGGTGACGATCACGTACATTACCCCGGTGCTGGCAGGTATTACGGTTTCCGGCCCATCGATTGTAGATGAAGAAAGCACCGCGCAGTATATCTGTACCGCGAGCTATTCGGATGGCACCAGCAAGGTGGTTGTTCCGGGCTGGAGCGAAAATTCCTCCTACGCAACGATCAGCAGCTCCGGTGTGCTGACGGCAGGGAATGTGTCGGCGGATCAAACCGTGACCCTCACTGCGAGCTACGGTGGCAAGAGCGATATGCACTCCGTTACCATCAAGTTTGTAGCTCCGCCGGTAGTGGTGGAAAGCCTTGTGATTGCGGGGCCGGGCAGCATGGAGGAAAATACAACCGCCCAGTATGTCTGCACGGCGCACTATTCCGATGGAACCAGCGGTGAAGTGGCGCCGGCTTGGAGCGATAATTCAGCCAAGGCTTCGATTAGTGGATACGGGCTCTTGACCGCCAACAATGTTTCGGCCGATGCAAGCGTGACCATCTCGGCAAGCTTTGCTGGCAAAATCGCCACAAAGGTTCTGGTGGTCATGGCCATTGGCGACCAGATCGTCCTCCCGCTGAGCGGGTTCGACGGAAAGACCGTATTGGCCGAGCTATGGGATCAAACGGCTCAACAATGGATTCCCCTAGGCGAAGAATTCGAGCCGTCGGAGCTGGTGATCGAGAATGTGGCGTCGGACCAATGGTATTGGGTCGGGCTTAGCGAATACGATGAAGAGACCGACGAATGGATCCTCGTGCATGGCAGATGGATCATGATGTAAACAGGAATATTGGAAATGAGGTGTATTATGAAAAAGAATATTTTGGCACTGATGATGCTCTTGGGTGTGTGTGCATTTGCGGGACAGGTTGGCCTTCCGACGGAAAATATGGCCCTTCCTGATTTGCAGGGCGATTACCTTGTCTGTATTTGGGATGAAACCGCAAATGACTGGCATTCCGGCTTTACGAGCTACGACCACAAAGGCTCGATAAGCATTCAGGTTCCCGAGTTGGGGAAATGGTACTGGGTCGGACTGTGGGATGAGCAGACGGAAGAATATGTGTACGGGAAATGGATTGGACATTTCGTGACGCACTAAACCGATTAAACGAGGGCAATACCATGAACTGGATCAAAGTTACATGTAGTTTGATGGCCACGGCGATGGTCGCTGGATGCGCATCGACCGGCGGTGCCAGCGGCCCGCGCGGACCGAAAATCGTGGCATCGGGCCGGGCAACGGAATATGGGCAGTATGCAGAGGTCGGCGTTGAATTTTCCTCGGTGGGCGACTTTGTCGCGATTGTTTCCCCGTCCCGCTGGAAATCGCCGATAGCAACCGGTGGCAGTCTTTCCTGGGTCAACCCAATGGCTTGGAGCGAAGACGCCGGCCGTACTGGTCGCATCCTCATCGGCGAAGCGGTGATCGTCGGCGGTGTTGCCGTAGCGGTGGCGGGCGGTGGCGGCGGAAGTGATGATGGCGGAAGTTCCGGTTCCACCATTGGCGTTCCGGGTCCAAGCCCGAGCGATCCCCCTCCAGCGCCTGTTTTGTAAAAGGATACGGCATAAGATAGCTTGCTTTGCATGAGCTTAATCGTCTAAGAACAGTCTGGATTTAATCCGGGCTGTTTTCTTTTTATATTCAAGGAGTCTTTAATGTTTCGACGGGTCAGGCAGGGGGTTCTTTCAGCGGCTTTCGGGGTGCTGATTATTGGATGTACCACCACGGATACCACCTCGATATCGGCGGACGGATTCAAGCTGAGCAGGCAGGGCAGGTCTTCGCAGGCCAAGGATCTGGTTCCGGGGGACGGGGTCGAGGTTTCGGTTGAAGTGGATGGAAGCATGGAGGTGTCATTGCACCGGGCAGAACTGAACCACCAAGGCATGGTGACGTTGCCGCTGGTGGGCGATGTGAAGATTGGGGGCATGAAGCTTGCCGCGGCCCGGGCCGTAATCGCAAAAACGTATGGGGCATACTATGTCAATCCGCCGGTGGTCATGTTGGCGTTGACGGATGGCGATGCCATTGGCGAGTGGGGCTTTGTTACGGTACTTGGGAGGGTGAACAAGCCTGGCCGCGTTCCGCTCCAGTCGCAAAAGGGGATCAATCTTTCCGCGGCGGTTCAACTTGCAGGCGGGTTTGCACCTAGCGCAAAGCAGAGCGATATTCGGGTTTCCAGAATGGATAAGGATGGGAAAAAACTAAGGGTATCCATTGATTTCGAGCAGATTGGACTGGCCGGCAATGCCGACTCCGACATTTTGCTGGTCGACGGCGACATCATCTATGTGCCGGAAAGGATTTTCTGATGGGCCGGGGTTTATCGAGAGCGATTTTGCTGGCATTGCTGTTCCCGTCCTTGTTGCTGGCGCAACGCGCACGGAATGAAGAGGGGTTTGAACTGGGGCCGATTCGGATCCGACCGGTCGCGGAAGTGCTTGGGGCCTATGACAACCGTGTTTTGATTGCAGGTAATGGCGAAGCCGATGGTGACCTTTATTCGGAACTGGCCGCGGCTCTTTATCTTGAAAACAATCCTGCGCGGTACGATTTCTCCGCCAATGCAGGCTATGGCTACCGTTTCTACCGCGAGTACACGGAGCTGGATGAGGATTTCTACAAGGCAGGGCTGGCGGTTGCTTCCGAAGGACAGCCGCTCAAGCTGGGCT
>DAOVNC010000169.1 GCA_030630445.1 Kiritimatiellales bacterium
CCATCAGCTACCAATATTATGCCGACGGAAACCTCTGGAAAACCATCGACCCGGCATTGAACGAAACGGTGCTGGAATACAATGTCCATGGAAGCAAGATCAGGCAGATCGATCTGGACATGGGAACGTGGACCTACCATCACAACGCCCTCGGCGAACTCGAAAGCCAGACCAACGCCAACTTGCAGGTTGCGACGATGGAATACGACAAGCTCGGACGGATGGTTTCGCGCATCTCCCCCGAAGGAACCGCGTCGTGGGTGTATGACGGCACCGGCGAAGGCTGCAAGATCGGTGCCCTGCGCCGGGAGCAGATGCTGGATGCGGGCGGCATTCTGGTCAACCGCAAGAGCTATGCCTATGACAGCCTCGGGCGCCCCATGCTCGAACTGACGAACCACGACAACAAGTGGTTCTACACCACCCTGCGGTACAATGCCTACAGCCGGGTGGAACATACCGACTGGTTCTGGCGCCCGCAGGAGATCGTCGATTCGGGTGACGACCTCAGCCCGGACTGGAACACCTTTTCGATGGAATATGGCTATGACACTATTTCCGGCGCAATGCTCTCCATCACAGACGGAACCGGCCACGAATGGTGGGCATGCACATTGGCCGACTACGACGAGCATGGGCGCATCACCGGCTCCGAATACGGAAACGGCAGCATCAACGGCCATGTGTTCGATCCCGCCACGGGGTTGATGGTGTTCAGCAACAGCCAATTCCCCGGCGCACCCACGCCCGACATCATGGATCATGAATACAACTTCGACCGCATCGGAAATCTCGAATACCGCAAGGACTTGAAGAACGGCCTGCAGGAGGATTTTGGCTACGATGGACTGAATCGGTTGACGGGTGTAGACGATGCTTCCAGCTTCGTTCAGTACAACGCCTTGGGCAATATCGAATCGAAGGCCGATGTCGGAACCTACATCTACGGTCAGAACGGCGCGGGGCCGCATGCCGTCACCTCCGCCGACGGCGTGGCGTATGGATACGACGATTGCGGAAACATGGTTTCGAGAACCGAGGGAACGAACATCAGCTCCACCACATGGGCCTCGTTCAACAAGCCGTGGCGGATCGAGCGCGGCGCAAGCTCTTCCGAGTTCGCCTACGATGCCAACCACCGGCGCATCACCCAGCACGTCGATTCCGGCGGAACCCTCAAAAAGAAAATCTACATCGGCACCCGCATGGAGCAGGAGGAGAACCCCGACGGCCAAGGCGGCTGGACCAACACCCTCACGCGCATCTTCGTCTCCACGCCCTCCGGTGTGATCGGCATCGAGGAGCGCACCCCGCAAACCACCGTCCGCAAATATCTCCACCGCGACCACCTTGGTTCCATCGTGGCGGTGAGCGGGGAAGCGGCGGAGTTGCTGGCCGAGGTCAGCTTCGATGCCTGGGGCAAGCAAAGGAATGCCACCGACTGGACAGCAAGCACAAGCAACCTGACCACCGCCATCTCCGCCGACCGCGGTTTTACGGGCCATGAAATGTTGGATAATGTGAATTTGGTTCACATGAACGGCCGCATCTACGATCAGACGTTGGGTAGGTTCCTCTCCGCCGATCCAACCATCCCGTACGCGGATAACCTACAAAGCTATAATCGTTACAGCTACGTACAAAACAATCCGCTCTCGAGGACTGATCCATCTGGCTTTACGGACAAGGACGAAAAGAAAAAGAAGGAGCACAAAGCTAAATCCGCCGCAGACTCCAAAAAGGCCGAAGGCAAAAACACCGCAGGAAGCCAAAGTGTGCCGTCCGGTGAAACCGGACGGGGAATGACCACCGATGGAAAGACCAAGGATTATCGCGGCAGTGCGGCTGGATTCTTCAACTCCGATATCTATGGGTACGCCTCGGAATGGAAAACAGGATTGGCCGAGGGAGCATATGAAGGATATCTAGCAGGGAAGCAATTGCTAACGACTAACCCTCTAGACACGATCAAAGGGATTCCATCTGGCCTAAAACAAGGCTGGAAAAATACCAAGCAATACTGGGGAGACGTTTGGAACGGAACCGGAGATCCTGATGCAACGGCTCGAACCGTTGGTAAATGGACATTTAATGCGGAAGCCGCTGTAGTTACTGGGGCGGGTGCGAAAGCTTTAAAGCAAAAACTGGCCCCAAAGAACGTAGTTCCTAATCGTATGGCTCGCGTGGTAGCAGGAGATGGCCCATACCCAACACTTGGTGCGCCTGGAAGAGCCGATGTGTTTGTCACAGCCGCAGATGATATAGCAGGTATGAATGCTCGGCAAATTTCACAACGCTTGACCATTGATCCGAGCAAGAGGTTTACCGTAATTGAATTCAACACCCCCAGTTCTGGAGTTGCATCGCCTATCAATCGCTTGGACAAAGGGTTTATCGGCGGTGGTTGGACTAAAGGCGGAGCCCGTGAGTTTGTAATTCCCAATCAGCCAATACCTGCTGATGCCGCAATGAGGATTGTCCAATGAAAAGGATAACCTCTTTAGAAACAGATATTTGTGGAGCTTGGATTGAGAGCGGCAATCAAGTTCATGGGGATGAAACCTGTGAGCGTGTAAAATGGTTGAGTGAAGAAGTTCTTGTTCAACTTGCTTTTAGTCGTGAGTTCGGGGCATGGGAAACCCTATTCAAAGATCCTGATGATAATCGGCTCTGGGAGAGACATTATCCGCAAGGTGAATTGCAAGGAGGCGGACCGCCAGCCTTGCGAATCATTAGCGAGAAAGAAGCAAGGGAGAAGTACGACTACTGATATGAGTATGATCCGCAAACTGATATCTGCATGGATGCTGACACTTGTCGGAAGCCTTTTGCTTCCGTTGGTGAGTCTTGCCTCAATATCGAGTACGACGTACGATACGCCATCTACGATTACGACGGCACCTGCAACCAGCGCAGAACACACAACGCTAGCGAAAGCTGTCCAGTCCTGCAAAACTGGATTGCAGAGCATGGCAAGTAGTCAAGCATGGTCTCTCTTGGGACAGAGTCGTGGTTTTCTAGCCCCAAAGAGTACAAAGCTCTATCACTACACTGGAGCCAATCCTAACAAGATTGCTGCGGAAGGATTGATTCCCGGCGGCTCGGGCAAGGTGTTTACAACTCCTTCCGGGAAGTTGAGTCCTCTTCAGGCGCAACTCGACCTTGCGCTTCCTCCAAATCGAGGATTGCCTAATCATCTTTTGGAAATAGATATCCCCACTCTCCAAGGAATGGGTATGAAGGTTCCGCAGGGAGGTCCAGTCGGACGAATGTTCAACATGCCTGGAGGAGGAACTGAAATCGTCTTTCCTCATGCAATCCCGGCGGAAGCAATCAAGGTTGTGAGGTAGCCCAATGAGCAAGAATGACATACTGGCAAAACTTCAAAGCGCGCTGAATGATCCGGGCTCGCAGAAATCGGGCGAATATCTCGAAGAGCATGTTGCCGTGCAATTAAAGCGCTCTATTGGTGACGACCATGTGGGTGTCATACAAGCCTTAGAAAGTTGGCTGGAATTGCGCGAAGAACCGCAGACTATGATTGCTGTACGTATGGCTGCCAAGTTCCAGATTCAAGAGCTTCGACCGCTGATCGAGAAACTGGCGCAAGAGATCGAAAAAGGCGATGCCTTCTTGCCGTTCTACAAGCGTTGGACGGACGAGGCATTGGAGAAACTGATGTGAGTATGATTAGATGCGGAAATTTCAAAAGGAGAATATCGATTGCGGGTGTAATTTCTTGCCCCCTGCATCTGGGCAGCTAAATCAATTCATTGTTTCACCAGGAGGTTGATATGTATTGTTGCCATGCGCTTAAAAATTTAATTCAAAATGCCGGGAATCGCGGGATTTCGGTTTTAGTTGGTCGGATCAATGACTCATTATTTTTTTCTCTTCAGATGAGGTCAATAGCTTTTTCGGATAGAGAGAAAGTTTCACAGCTACCAACGACTACGGCTCTCGAACACATAACTCTAACGGAAAGTATCCGCATACGCTATTGCCCATCATGCGGAAAGAGTTTGGCTGATATCATATCTGCACATTCAGAGGAGCTAGAGAAACTTATCTTGGAGCATCAGCCATTACAGGATGATTGGGGGATTTGATCTGCTAACTGAGAGTGATATGAAAATAGTTCGTTTCAATCCAAAAAGAGAATATCCAGTTTCTGGGAATCTGTTTTATTGCGAAGCTGAGGGTCAATACCCCGCTGCTTGCAGCGTCTGTATGCAGTTAATAATGAAGATACCCCGTCTGCTTGCAACGGGGAGCTTCATTGAAAAAGGGGGATCAATTTACGTTCCGCTATTTAAGCGAAAATTCCTGAGGTCGGGATTTGTTCTGTCCAAAATAGATCTCACTTCAAGAAATATTGAAGAGATCAGCAAAATGGTGCCTTTGATATATTTAAGCCGCGTTGAAGAAGGTAGGGTTTATTGCGAAGCCGAGGGTCAATACCCCGCTGCTTGCAGCGTCTGTATGCAGTTAATAATGAAGATACCCCGTCTGCTTGCAGCGGGGAGCTTCATTACTTTCAAGACATCAACAAGGGCTTGGAGTCGTTTGTGGAGATATAGAGGATTTATTCGTAATGTCGATTTCTTCCAATTTAAGGATATATGCCAAAACCAAAGATCAATAAGGTTGTTCGTGTACTGCTTTTGGTTTCGGGGGTATTTTTATTCATCCTTTGTGTTTGGAGCATTGTGGATGCCTACTACCCACCGGATATCGTGCTTCAAAAGCATCCATTTCCAACCGACCGCTTTTATTTTTTCAATAAAATAATAGCGGTAATTAGTCCACTGGTTGGAGGGTTACATTTGTGGTTGGCGGGAAAACTCAAACGGCCACATGGCTCTAAGTGGCTTTGGGTTACCATTCTGGCTCTTCATGTTGTATATACCGCCATGATGTTTTCCCTCATGACTCTTCTCATCTGTGTTTTTTGGTGTTCGAAGAGCAACAGGGAATACCACCTCAATGTAGAATTTAACACAGAGTCCTAGCGGATCGAGCGTGGGAAGAAGTGAAGGAGTGGGGGGAGGTTGCACGTTGAATATTAGGAAAAGGGTCATCGGAAATTGTAGTATTTCCGAAAGATAACAGGAGTTCGTGAACCAATTATAACGGAGGGAAATTATGGCAACAAAAGAAACAGGCAATGCAAAGAAAACAATCGGGATCAACATGAAGCAAGAGATGGCCGATGACCTCGAAAAACGCGCTAGCTCAATGCTCATCTCAACCAGCAAATACTGCAAGATCATCCTGAGCCAATGGCTCGCCTCGGGCAAAAAACTCCAACTCGAAGAGCGTTGTTAAGCAACCCTTCCCCTGCGCTCCCATCCCAGCGATTTTAAGTGGTTGTTCCTGACGGGTTTTTGCCTTCAAAAAGCATCGTAAAATTCAGGGAAAAGTATGCTTTACATGGGGTGGGGCGGTGGATACAGTTCCGCGCTTACTTGAGGAAACAGAAGAAATAAAACAAGGAGTCCACACGTGGATCAGGCAGTAAAAGCTGAAGTTAAAAACGAATACAAGCTCCATGAGCAGGATACTGGATCCGCAGAGGTTCAGGTTGCGCTACTTACCGCGCGCATCAAGGAGCTAACCGAACATCTTAAAACGCATAAGAAAGATCAGAGCTCGCGCCGTGGCCTCATTATGATGGTCAACAAACGCCGCAAGTTGCTGATCTACTTGAAAAAGCAAGACGATGGCCGCTATAAAGAGCTGATTGCAAAACTCGGCTTGCGTAGATAATCGTCTTTCAGGATGCACAAAATCCTTATTCGTTCGCGAGCCCTTTATTTCTAAAGGGCTTGCGTCGTTTCTACAAAGATTCATGACGACGCAACGCAGGCGAAAGGTTCCGGCCGGGAAATCCCGGCGGAAAATTGAAAAACAAAAAGGAAAGGTGCGCTCTTCGAAAATTGGATAAGGGCGCAATTTAATTATGAAGGGTACAACCAAAGTTGAATTCGAAATCGGCGGCAAGCCGATGGTTTTCGAGTCCGGTCTGCTGGCTATGCAGGCGGCAGGCTCTGTAACATGCGCTGTTGGTGAAAACATTGTTTTCTCCGCAGTAACCGCCGCGAAAGAACCGCGCGAGGGATGTGATTTCTTCCCTTTGCAGGTTGAATATCGCGAAAAATTCTATGCCGCCGGTCGTTTCCCGGGGGGCTACATCAAGCGCGAGGCGCGTCCTTCCGAAAAGGAAATCCTCACCATGCGCGTCACCGACCGCCCGATCCGCACGCTCTTTCCCGATGGGTTCCATCGCGAGGTGCAGATCAACAACATGCTCATGAGCTGCGACGGCACGCTGGACACGGACGTCCTCAGCGTGAACGCCGCCTCGGCCGCGCTAACGCTTACCGACCTGCCGTTCGACGGCCCGATCGGCGCCGTGCGCATTGTCCGCAACGACGGCGAGTGGATCATCAATCCGACCCACGAACAACTCGAAGCCAGTGATCTCGACCTGACCTATTGCGGCTCGCGCGACAAGGTGATGATGATCGAAGGCAGCGCCAAGGAAATCCCCGAGGCCGAGTTTATCGAAGCGATGAAAACCGCGCACGCGGAAGTCGTCAAAATCATCGACGCCCAGCTTGAACTGCGCAAAGCGCTAGGGATGCCGGAAAAGGTGCTCGATCTCCCGGCAAAAGACACCACGTTGCTGGACAAGGCCCGCGAACTCGTTGGCGAACAGTTCAGGGAACTGATGAAGATCGGCGCCAAGATCGAGCGTCAGGATGCAGTTTCTGCGCTGAAGGAAGAGCTCAAGCCAAAGATGGAAGAGCTGTTCGAGGAAATGACGGAAGACCAGTTTTTCCACGCCTTCCACGATCTGGAAGTGGAGACCGTCCGCAAAAACGTTTCCGAAGGCGGAACCCGCATCGGTGGGCGCGGCATGCTGGAGCTTCGCGATCTCGACGTGCAAGTGGGCGTACTGCCCCGCACGCACGGTTCGTCGATCTTTGGCCGCGGCGAAACGCAGACCATCTGTACCGTCACGCTGGGCACCAAGAAAGAATCCCAGCGCTTCGATGCCGTCACCGGCGGAAAGGATGAAAAGAACTTTATCTTGCACTATAACTTCCCGCCGTACTCCGTGGGTGAGTGTGGTCGCCTGGGCATGACCAGCCGTCGCGAAATCGGCCACGGCAACCTGGCCGAGCGCTCCATCGTTCCGGTGCTTCCCGACGAATTTCCGTACACGATCCGTGTGGTTTCCGAAGTGATGGGTTCCAATGGCTCCTCCTCCATGGCCTCCGCCTGCGGCGGCTGCATGGCACTGATGGATGCCGGCATCCAGCTCAAGGCTCCGGTGGCCGGCATCTCCGTGGGTCTCTTTACCGACGAGAAGGCCGATGACGTTCAGGTGATCGATATCCTCGGCATCGAGGATCACTGCGGCGA
>DAOVNC010000349.1 GCA_030630445.1 Kiritimatiellales bacterium
AACAAACGATACGCCGAGGCATCCGAAGCCTACTCCTTCGCCCTGCCTTCATTCCCTGAATCGAAATACCTGAAAGCATATTTAAGCAATGTCAACCGGAGGAAATGAAATGATAAAACTACTATTAGTACTAACCATCGCTGCTTGCGCCGGCAACAGCTTTGCCTATTACCAAGCCCAGCAAGGGCGCTGGGTGAGTCGAGATCCTTTGGGAGAAAAGGTCACATTAGAGAAGCAGCTCAAGCAGGCAAAAACACATGAAAGGAAAAAAGAGCTAATTGCGGCAGCATTCCAACCAACTTATCTCTTCGTTGAAAACAATCCGATTGGCTACATAGATTTACATGGTCTTTTTGTCGGAGACCCAACCATGGCATCATATTCTATCAGTAGTGGTTACGCCGGACGTAATATAGAAGCGGTGAGTAGCATGCCTATTTCTAACGGCCCCCTTTTCGGAGGAGGAGAGCTTCATGTTGGAGGGGGGTGGGGATTAACTGTGGTATCATGCTGTGATGAGAACGACAATAAGACGCACTCATATACCTTCAATAAAGCATGTGTTGGCCTACAGTTAGGCGCGAGTGCTACCGGCGGAACCGTACAAGGGATATCAACATGTACAAAAGATGCAGTTTTGGAGCAATATAGTGGGCGATTTATTGAACTATCAGTATCATGGGCAATTTTCACGGGAGGAGTTGATCTTGGAATACATGACAATGGTGTGTTTAGTGGCGTCTGGGAAGCTGGTGGCGGTATTGGTGTTGGCGCCCCTGTTGGCGCATCTGTTTGTAATTACACATTTGTATCAGAATCAATCGGAGATTGTTGCAAGAAATAGGAAAGGGTAACTCATCAATAATGACAAAAAAATATATCATCATTTCTATATTTATATTTAGTAATATAGCTTTAGCGTTGCTTCTATTCAGAGGAAAACAAGATCAAACTGACGAATACGAGGGATGGAGTCACGTATTTACTCAGGGAGTTTGGCTGGAGGCGTATTATGAACCCGAGCATATTGAGTTAAGCACTGATCGTCTTAAAAAGGCAATTTTAAGTGCCACACCATACAGGCTAGCACATGATAAACGAATTAGTGAACATTTCATCGTAATTCAAGGGCAAGTAAATAAATACAAAATTAAGTGCATTACATTCGTGAACAACCCTCAATCAATAGTGATGAAGGATACCCTACTCGGTTATTACACCCTAGCGGACAATATTACAGAGATTAAACGCTAATGCTAGTGCTGTTAAACTCCCACGGGCAAGCCCTGGGGTATTCTGTAACAATTTCGAAAATACATGCTGGCTGGCTCTTTGGATACTGTTGATTGCAGGTTGTTCAACTTGCTACACGATAAGAACCGTTGATGAAAACGGGACCGTGCCTCTCGTTGGTTATCGCTGGAATCTAGTCAGGAAGTGTCGATCGAGTTTGGGTGGTTTCGGACAAACTGAAATCAAAGGTTACGCGACTTTCCGATCATACCCCGGAGCTTATGTTTATGCGATAAAAGACAATTATTGGGGGAAACAACGTCTTTCTGCTGCTGCTTCCACCTACACAATAAAGCTAAAACCCCCAGGAAATTCAGCCCATAACGTTAGGATCAGAAAACAACATAATGAATAAATTTATTTTTACAGTACTTACAAGCGTTCTCGTACCGGCATGCTCTACTCAATCCATAAACAACGACAAAGCAATATCATTATCAGAACTATCTTTTGAGTTCCACAAACAACTCGACAAGCACAATGTTCAACTTCCGGTGACAACCGAATATATTTCTGAATTTGGAATGTATGTTTTGAGAGTCGATGAATCCAAGTACTTCAAGCAAGATGCAGTTATATCCATTGACCCGGAGCAAATTGATGAATTTAAAAAACTAGTGCTGAAAATCAAAAAGGAATGGAAGCAATCGACAAAGAAGGACTTCCCCCGATTCAGTCGATTTATTTCTCAATGGTTTATCAAGACAGAAAAGCGATACTCGAAGAAAAGTAGCCGAACCAGATACTCTGCTGAATCGGGTTGTCATTATTGGATATGCCAAGATCCAGTCCGAGATCAAGGCGCTGGAATCCCAGTGGGAAGAAACCGCGGAAGCGCTTGCATAAATCCCGGCTTCTGATCAGACAGCGTGCTTGAGTTCACGGGGGGTTGCTCCACCGAGCAACGTTTCCTTCGCTGCGCTCAGGTAAACGTTCTCTACACCGCCTTCTTAGGGTGGTCCGAAGTGTAGAGACCGCCTACCCGCTTGCGGGAAGCGGTGGCATCGAAGGATCGTGCATCTACGAATTTCGTATCATCCGCGCGACGAAGTACTCTGCCAGCGATTCGATGGCGCCGGGGACGGTGGCCTCGCGGGCGATGACGGAGGGCGCAAGGTTTTGTTTTTCCAAAGCTTGCGCGGTCGGCTTTCCAATCACGGCGATGGTTTTCCCGGCGAGAGAATCAGTGCCCCACTGTTCGATGAAGGATTCGACGGCGGAGGCGCTGGCGAAGAAGATGGCATCGAATTCAGGTAGCTCGTCGTGGTCGATGCGTTCGTTGTCGTAGATCACGGTGTCCTCGACTTCCGCGCCGGTTTTGCGCAGGGCTTCGGCCAACTGGGATCCGGCTTTATCAGATCGAACACGCAGGACTTTTTCGCCGGGCTTAATGGTTTTCTTGGCAAGCTCGATAAGCGCATCGGCGCTGAAACCGGACGAAGGCTGTGCATCGGCGTGCAGGCCATATTGCGCAAACTCGTCGGTCGTTCCACGCCCGCAGACCATGATTTTTGGGATGGTGCGGAGGTCGATGTTTTGATTTTCAATCAAATTCATCAAGGCACGAACCGATGAGGGTGAGGTTACTACAACCCACGAGAAGGCGGCGAAACGCGGCAAGATGCCGCGTCTACATTCAAGATGAATGAGGGGAAACTGGATGGGATGACCGCCAAAGTCGCGGACGCGGGCAACCGCTTTTTCCTGAAGGACGGCAGAACAGGTGAGCAGGATTTTTTTTCCGCGCAACGCGCCGAGGTCGGTTTTGTAGGAATAGGTGGTGATGTCGCCGACGATGATGAGTCCGGGTTGCTTGGCGCAGTGCTTTTGGCGGGGCAGCTCCCCGAGCGTGGTTTTAATGATTTTTTCGTCTTCGCCGCCTGCGTTGAAGATGAGCGCGGCGGGGGTGTCGGCAGCGTGCCCATCCGCAAGGAGTTGTTGCGCGATCGGCTCCGTGGCCTTGATCGACATGTAGTAGATGGAGGGAAGCTTGCCTTTCATTTCGGTGTCGCAACGTGCGAGTGCACCGCCGCTTTTGCGGGGGGTGAGCGCCACGAAACCGCGCGACACGTCGCGGCGGGTGAGCAGCATGCCGGTGCCGGTGGTGGCGGCCTGCAAGGCGCTGATGCCGGGAATGACGCGAAATGGGATGCCCAATTTTTCGAGGGATTCGGTCTCTTCCGCGAGCCGGCCAAAGATGCCGGGGTCGCCGCCCTTGAGGCGGACGACGCGCTTGCTTTGGCGTGCGCATTCGCAGATGAGCTTGGTGGTTTCGTGCTGCTCTTTGCTATGCGCTCCACAGCGTTTACCGACATCGATGGCTTGGGCTTGCGGCGGAAGATCGGCGAGCAGGGTTTTGTCGATGAGCGAGTCGTAGAGACAG
This sequence comes from Kiritimatiellales bacterium, assembly GCA_030630445.1. Taxonomy (GTDB): domain Bacteria; phylum Verrucomicrobiota; class Kiritimatiellia; order Kiritimatiellales; family Pontiellaceae; genus Pontiella. Next base: position 3,677 of record DAOVNC010000349.1, read on the forward strand.
ATGTCGCAGCGCTTCAGGGCGTTCAATGTGGCGAGGGTGCAGAGTTCCTTGTTGCCGACGCCCGCGCCGGCAAAGGTGACGGCTTGGGTGAAGAGACTGCGTAGCGCCATTATTTTTTCGTCGCCTTCGCGGAAGGTGACGGCGAGGTAGCCCTGCCCTTCGGGTACTTCGAGTTCCTCGAGCGAAATCCAT
>DAOVNC010000138.1 GCA_030630445.1 Kiritimatiellales bacterium
AAGGCAACGCCTCGGAGATCGAAAAGCTGCAGCAGCAAGTCCGCCTCCACCAAAACGCGATCAAAATGCAGGAGGAATGGCTTGGCGAACTGAACGATCTCCAGATTCAGCTTCCCGTATTCGATACCCAGAACCGATCGGTCTCGCCCGAGCTCATGAAAACCATCAAGGCCATCGCCAGCCAGCACGGCGTCGCCATTCTCAAAAACAACCCACGCGGTGAAAAACCCACCGGGGACCTTTTCGAACTCGGCATCAACTGCACGTGGGAAGGCTCGCTCGATGCCATGGTGCGCTTCCTCACCGACCTCCAGCAACAGGGCGTACGCTACGATGCCCGCACGCTTAGCGTATCGCCCATTGGAAAAAACACAGGAAAACTGAAGGGCAACATGGTGATCCACTGCGCCTTCACTCGAAAATCCTCCGCGCCGGAGAATGAATAGATGGACATTGAATCGGTTCCCACGGGTGCTTTCGAGGAAATCTGCCATATCGTCTGGGGATCCGAAAACCAAGCCATTGTCTTCGATCCCGGCCACGATGCTGCCCACATCATCAAAGCCCTCGATGCCAAGAACCTACAGGTCGCTGCCTATGTCTGCACGCACGGCCATGCGGACCACATCAATGCGCTGGCCGAGATGCATCGACAGCACCCCGCCCCGGTCGCCATCCACTCGCACGACTTAAAATGGGCCTTCGACGCCGTCAACCAAATCGAACCCTACTATCCTGTTCCGCACCGCCCCGACGTTGCGGACTACCTGCGTTTGGAAACCGCCACGGACTGGAACTTTGCCGACCTGCATTTCCAATGCATCGAAACACCCGGCCACACCCCCGGCTCATGCTGCCTGCTCTTCCCGGAAAGCGGAATCATGATTACCGGCGACACGCTCTTCAAGGGATCCTGCGGCCGCACCGACCTGCCCGGCGGCGATGCCCGGCAGCTCAAGGCATCGCTCAACAAACTCAAGCAGCTGCCCGATGAAACCCGCGTCTATCCCGGACACGGCCCCGACACCACCATCGGCCTCGAGCGCCAGACCAACTTCTTCATGCAATAGTATCCGTGGTGCTGGACGTCGAAAGCTTCCTGCAAGCACTGGACGAGGAGATCGCGAATGAAGGGAAATATAATTGGTAAAATCGCCTGCCTCTTGAGCCTGGTTCTCATCGGAGCGACTACGCGGTTGACCATGCCCTATCTTGAATTTGGGTTCCATCCAACCCTATCGTTTGGGTTGTTCTATCCGCTGCTCGCACTGACAAGCAGTCTGGTTTTTCTGCGGCGGTGCCACGCTCCCGACCGGTGGATCAATGCCAAGCGCGGACTGTTTGCCGGCAGCAGCCTGTTTGTGGTTATGCAAATAGGCGTGATCTCAACGCACTACCATCAAATACTAGAAGAGAGCATCGCATACGCTACTTATGTATTTTTGATGCCATTTGACACAGCAACGCCCCTGTGCGCCGGTGGAATCCTGATCGGATGGATCATGGATCTCATCAAAACCAGACGTCACGAGGTCGCCGAACACCGAAACTCAAAAATTAAATCCATCGCCGTATCGTTGTTTCTCCTGGTCGCCATGCAAATTTTTCTTGGAATCGGCTACGTCGAAAATATTCTGGGAAACCTGTTGATTGTTTTCGTCGGCTCGTTCCTGCTGGTTATTGTTTTTGGATTACCTCTGCTGGTCGTTGCCTATACCGTGAAACAAGGCGTGCCGCGCGTACGCCCCCTCTGCTCTCGCTACATCTCCGGTTGGAAGACACCGCGCGGATTGCGGGACCGACTGCTGACGCTTCCTCTGGGAATCACGCTTATGGTCTTCATCGCGTTTGTTTCCGCAGGGATTGTGAATACGCACCGTTTCAGAAAAAACATGGTTGAATCAACTCGGTTGATTGTCCGGGTCAGGGAACATGGGATGAAAGACGAATACACGGTGATTGATACGAAAGACGCAGACGTTATTCAAAAACTAGCCAAGTCCATTTCCCTGCCCCCCTTCATGCTCCCATGGATGATGATTTCTGGATGTTGGTCTTCCATGGATTTTGAGCTCTACCGAAACGGCGGGGTTTACGATTCTTTTCGGATCACCGGCTGGGATTGCCTTAATGATCCCAACGACTACACGAAAGAGAAAAAACTCTCACACCTCACAAGATTCAGGATATTCATGTGGCTTACCGAAAATGGTGCCGACAAGAAAATCGAGGAAGCAAGGGCTTTTGAGAAGCAGAGAAAAACCATCGAAAACACGCATAACCCAGGCTCTTCTTAGATTTGTCAGCGGGGGAGTTTGATATCGCGGCGGATGTAGGTGGGCACATCGAGGTCCTGATTGTCGTGGATGGTTGGATCCACATGGGCAAAACGCCCTTTCCCCGCTGTTTCAAGCGAAAGTTCGCCCTGTTCGCTCGATAGCCGCCGATTGAAGGTGAAACCCATCTGCCGGCCGGCATCGTCCATCAGCGGTTCCTTCCATTGCTCGGCCACCAACACGATGGCCGACAGCCGGTTTTGGAATGCGGGATCCACGATCACGCCAAAATTCACCCAGGTGTCGTCCGGCAGTTTTTCATGGATCCGGTTCATCACGGTTTCGATTTCGCTTAATTTTAGATCCGGCCCGCCGATCAATCCCACCATCACGCCCGATGCAATTTCCAGTACCTTGCCCTTTTTGAGAAGGCGGTGGGAGAGAATGGCGCTTGCCACCGCATCCCCCCGCTCCGCCCCTTCCGCATCGGCGCTGGCAAAATGGCAGAAGCCGTCGCAGTTGCGCAGCATGGTTTGCAGGCAGGCGAAATCCAGACCGTATATGCCATTTTGCGACAGCATGCGCCACAGCGCAAAAACCGCATCTTGCATCACCGCTTGGCTACGGGAAAACACCTGTTCGGCCGGAAGTTCGCTATCCGCGCGGTCGACCAGCACCTCGTTGGGGATCCGAACGATGGCATCCGCGTGCGTCCGCAGCTTCTTGAGCGCATCCTCGGCCTTGCGGGCCACGGGTTTGCCTTCGAAGGAAAACGGCATGGTGACCATGCACAAAATCAAGGTTCCGGCCTCGCGCGCAATACGGGTGATCACCGGCAACGCTCCCGATCCCGTACCCCCGCCCAGCCCGGCAACTACGACGAGGAGGTCGGCCTGGCGCAACTGGTTGCGGATACTGGAAGAATCCTTTTCGATCGACTGGCGTCCCAGCTCCACATCCCCGCCGGCACTAAAGCCGTTGGTTACCGTAGCCCCCACATGAATGATCTTTTCCATCCCGCACGCTTCCAGCACCTTCTTGTCGGTATCGATCACCACCGCATCCAGACCGGGGTTCTGGCGGCACATGTGCGCAACCGCCTGCACGCCGCTGCTTCCAACGCCGAGGGTCAGGATGCGCGGAGCGGTGAATGCGGCGGGCTCCATGGCGGGTCGGTCATTCATGGGAGTCCCCCCATAGCATGTTGAGCAGCTTCTTCCCGACCGATGATTTTTTCTCGGGGGCCCGAAGCGAGGCGGCGTAGCGGATGCAACCCACATGCGCAGCATAGCGCGGAGCATCCTTTGCCGATGGCAGGCCATGGACATTAAACGGCTTCCCATGCAAACACGGGACGTTGAATACCTTTTGGCCGAGGTCGCGCACGCCGTTCAGAAACGCCCCGCCACCGGTAAGCAGCACGCCGGCGCTCATTGGGGTGTTCGGGCAATGCTGGTCGATATGGTCCTTGACCAACGTCAGGATCTCCTCCATGCGGGCATTGATGATCGTGTTGAGCGTAACCGCCCTCACCATCTTTCCGGAAAATCCCTGCTGGGCGGGAATTGAAATATTGTGATCGCGCTCCATCAGGTTGGTGAGTGCGCTGCCTTCTTTGAGTTTGACATATTCCGCCTGACTGGATGGAATCTTCAAACCCACCGCAATGTCGTTGGTGACATGTTCTCCACCCACCGCAAACGAGGCGGCGTCCTGTATGAAACCATCGTAGTACAAGGCGAAATCCGTGGTGCCGCCGCCGATATCAATCACCAAAACGCCGGCCTTTTTCTGCTCGTCGTTCACGACGGCCAGCGCCGAGCAAAGCCCGCTAAATACCGCATCGGAGCAGTGGATCGGCGCATCGTCGACAATCTTCCGGAAGTTGTCGACCGTACTGCGCTTGCCGTGGATGGTCAGCATGTCCAATCGCAATTCCTCCCCGGCCATGCCGAGCGGGCTGGTGACATCCACCATGTCGTCGACCTGGAAATATTGCTGGAGGGTGTGCAGCTTGATCCGGTTTTCCGGCAAGGCCACCCGTCGCGCCACCTCGATGATTTCAGCGACATCCTCATCCTCGATTTCAGACAACTGGTTGTCTTCGGGATCGACCAGCTTGAGGATGCCCGTACTCGTTTTGCTTGCAGCGCCACCGCCCGAGGTGACGAGATGGACGGAATGGATGCTTTTGCGGAGATTTTCCTCGGCGGCTTTGAGCGCGGCGCGCACACACGAAATGGCGTGGTCGCGATTGATGATTTCACCTTTGCGGATTCCGCGCGATTCGGCTTCCCCGATGCCAATGACCGAAACGCTGCCGTCACTGCGCAGTTCGCCCACCATCACTCGGACAGTGCTTGTTCCAATCTCTAAAACTGCGGTTGTTTCGATCGCCATGCTTTTCCCTGAATCAATAGTGGCTTATAGGCACCTTGACCTTGGTCGAGTCAACGGTGAGGTCGACTTCCTTCACGGGCCTGCCTTTGCCGCGTTCAATCTTAAGAAGGGTATCAAGATATTGGAGTTTCGACTTAAGCGAATAGCGCGGCATGCGGATGCGAATCTCTCCCGCCAGGCGCATATCGATAAAGTCGGAGTACTTCACATCCATGCTCTCTATCCGGGCATAGGTGCGCAGGTAGCCCCGGCTATCGCACAGCGCGATGATCTCCAATGCCGTCTTCACATCCGGATGCCCGGTCTGCGATCCGAGGCGCAGTTCAGTGTCCAGCCCCTTGATCAATGGCAGCGATGCGGCACCCGGGCGGGGCGGGAGCACGTAACCGTAGCGATCTAGCAAAAAGGGATATTTATTGTTCAGGCCGGTGATTCTCGCCACCGGCATGCGCTCCTTGACCTCCACGATCAACGTATGCGGCAATTTGCGCTCCAGGCGGACCGATTCAATGTCGGAAACACCGGAAAGCTTCTTGTCGATATCCGCAAACGATACCGCGAACAAATTCGTTCCTTCCGCAAGCTCAATGTACTCCCGGATTCGATCCTCCGTCAGCCTGCCATCGCTGGAAACCACCAAATGCTGCATTTCAAACCGCGGATTCTCTGAAAAGAGCTTTCGGCTGATCCATTTAAAGCCTTGCGTAATGCCAAAAAGAATGCCGATGACAACCAACAGCAACAGAGCGATGGTGGTCGCGCGCCGCGCCAAGGCCGACGAGTCCGCCCCCTTGCGCTTCCTTGTCCTGACATAGTGCGGTTTTGCCCGTTTTTTCGTCTTTTTCCGTGTGGCCATTTCAACATACCTCAAACTGATCGTTGACTATAGATGAGCCTGTTCTGCGATTCAACATTCGCATCGCAACAAATTGCGAACCAAAGAAAAAGCCAGCACATCGTGCTGGCTTTACACCCAGACCGCCGCAATGCAGCGGTCTCTCCCAAACCACAGCCTAAGCCTTGCTTGTTTTCATCGTGGCGCCCACGCGCAGGCGCAGGGCGTTGATTTTGATAAAGCCGGTGGCATCGGTCTGGTCGTAGCCGCCCGCTTCGTCGAAACTGACGAGTTCGGGACTGTAGAGCGAGTATGGCGAACGCCGTCCGCACACATGCACCCCACCCTTGAAGAGCTTGAGCCGGACATCGCCGGTGACGGTTTCCTGGCTTTTTTCAATGGCGGCCTGGAGCATTTCGCGCTCGGGCGCGAACCAGTAGCCGTTATAGATGAGCTCGGCATATTTCGGGACGAGCGAGTCTCGCAGGTGCATGACTTCGCGGTCCAGAGTGATCGACTCGATCGCACGGTGCGCGTGGTGCAGGATCGTTCCGCCGGGGGTTTCGTAGATTCCCCGGTCCTTCATGCCGGTGTAGCGGTTTTCGACAATATCGATGCGGCCGACGGCATGCTCGCAACCCAGCGCATTGAGCTTGTGTATCAGAGCGGCAGGGCCGAGGTGTTCGCCGTTGACGGCAACCGGGATGCCCTTTTCAAAACCAATCTCGATCGTTTCGGGTTCGTCGGCGGCTTGGCTCAGCGGCTTGGTCATGACCCACATGTCTTCATCCGGTTCCGTCCACGGATCTTCCAAGATGCCGCCTTCAAAGCTGATGTGCAGCAGATTGCGATCCATGCTGTAGGGCTTGGAAACGGAAACGGAACACGGGATACCCTTGTCTTCCAAATATTGGATCATGTCGGAGCGGCCTTCGAAAGCGAACTCTTCGGGCATGCGCCACGGGGCGATAACCTTGATATCGGGCTTGAGCGCGTAGGCGGTCAGCTCGAAGCGAACCTGGTCGTTGCCTTTGCCGGTGGCACCGTGGCAGATGGAATCGGCACCTTCGGCGATGGCGATGTCCACCATGCGCTTGGCGATCAGCGGGCGGGCGATGGAGGTGCCGAGCAGGTAGGTGCCTTCGTAGATGGCGTTAGCCTGCATCATCGGGAAGATATAGTCCTTGGCGAACTCTTCCTGGACATTGTCGACATAGCATTTGGCCGCGCCGTGCTTGAGCGCCTTTTCCTCTAGCCCGTCGAGTTCCTCTCCCTGTCCGACATTGGCGCAATAGCAGATGACTTCAGCATCGTATTTTTCCTGCAGCCAGGTAAGTAGCACGGTGGTATCGAGACCACCCGAATAAGCGAGTACAACTTTCATTTTTTCAATCTCCTTGGTTAATCAACAATACCGTTTCAGACGGGCGTTGGCCTCGTCCAGGTCAAAAGCTTCGGGGTCGCCGATCTGTTCTTTGTAGTGCTCGATGGTTTCCATGTCGCAGAACGACTCGTCCTCCTCCAGAATGGATTGGTATCCCCACATCCCGCCGCAATCCTCCGGCGGGCAGGCGCGCTTGCCCTTGATGCAGATGGGATAGGCCTGTCCTTCTTTGGGTTCGACTATTTTTTCGAGCAGGACTTCATGCTCCCACGAGTCGCCGAAATCATATTCATAGCCGATCTTGTCTTTTTCCGATCGCAGCAGGTCGCAAATCCGCACGCCCGCGCTGTCCACGGTTTCAAACCCACCGAAATCCATGGAATCGTCATCGGGATCGGGCTGGAAGAAGGTTCGTCCCTGCTTGAATTGGTGCAAATGATAGTTGTTCCATCCCATGGACGCCTGGATGGCATTGTGCAGATCGACCAGCTCCGTGGTGGCGGGAACGAGCATGCGCCGCCAGATGGGCGGCTTCGCACCCTTGAGCGAAACCTTGAGCTGGTAGATGCCCGCTCCTCCGCCCTCTGCCAAACGCCCGGTCAAATCATCGATGGCCGCCTCCAGCGTTCCTGCGATCTCGTTTAAATCGTCCGGGGCCTCGCCCAGCATTTCCGGCGCATTGAATAGGATGAGTGCGGAGGAGATCATCGCGGTCAACTTTCCAAACTCAAGGAACGCCGGATGCCCCACGACGTCCATACCCATCCCGCGCTCGTCGAACTGGCGCATAGCGGCGAAGCATTTATCGTTGATCGCCAGAAACCTGGATCGCGCGTCCGCGCAGGAGTCGGCCTCCCGCGAATAGTCCTGTCGCAGCTCGTCCCAGAGCACCGACCACAAATCGTGGAATTCCTCCTGATCCTCGGGGGAGGAGAAGAAGAGCGACCTTCCGGCCGCTACGCGGGCGAGCACCTCGTCCGGATTTCCACACCCGTGGTAGAGGGCGTCGCGCATATAGGCCTCGACCTCCCCTTCGGAGACGGACAGGCCAAGCTGCTGGAAATAGGCGTCGAGCTCGGACTCGGGTTCGGAGGGGTTGGCCAGGGCATCGAAAACGACCTCATCCATGGGATCTTCATCCACCTCCCAGAACAGCCCCCGGTCGCCCACCATTTTCACCGTGATGTCCTGCTGCTGGTTCAGATAGGCGGCCAAGGAGAGTGGCGGTGCCTTCATGAGCGGGATGCAGTCCGGGTTGTTCTGCGCAATATGCATCGCAAAGGCGAGCTGCTCATGGCAATCGCCTTCCGTTCCCAACTCATCCATGGCATCATCGAGCGCCGCTTGCATCGAATCGACCCATTTCCGGCTGGAAACGAGATCGGTATCGGCCTCCACGCGGACAACCGAGAAAACACCTTGTAGCCAATCCACCACGGTGAGCATCAGCGAATCGCCTGGGCGGAATCCGCTTTCGGCAAAATAGTCGCGCAGATCGAATACCGTCAGCTCAACGTCACCGTCGAACGGTGGTTTGAGCACCGACGCGTTATCTTCATGGTCGATCAGCAGGTATTCAAATGCCTGGGCAGAACCATAGAAAAGAAGACAGGCCATCGCCTGCGCCTGCGGAAACGAAACCTTGCGGGTTCGAAGCGCCGATCC
>DAOVNC010000435.1 GCA_030630445.1 Kiritimatiellales bacterium
CCGCACTGCCGCTGCCGAGTCGGGCCAACATCGACAGCTTTTTGCGGTCGAGCCCCCACCCCGCAAGATCATCCAGCGCCAGCACCAGTGCCGCAAAGCCGGAGGCCGACGATGCCAGTCCGGCGGCGGTTGGAATATTGTTTTCGGTGCGGACTTCGAAATGTCCGTTTCCAAGCATTGGACGAAACAGGTCTAGAAAGGCGGCGATACGTTTTGCGAAAGACGAGTCGGGAGATTGGAGTTGGCCATTTAGGTAGACCACATTTGCCAAAGCGACGGGGACGTCGCTTCTACGGGTAAGCGACGGGGACGTCGCTTCTACGAGACTAGCCTCTTTCGTAGACGCGACGTCCTCGTCGCGCCAACGCTTGAGCGGTTCTGGATTTTGGCATATGTATCGGCGGAACTTTTCCAAACTTTCAGGAGAGCGAACAATGTGATCGAAATATTCCTTCTGCCATACGGGAGCAACGGCGGCGAACTGCTTAACAAGCAGATGGCTCGTGTACGACTTCCACGCTTTCACGATATCGGACAGCAGGTGGTCTTTCAGGGGCGCAACCAGCGCATGCACGTGGTTCGGCATTACCACAAACGAATCAATACGATAGCGTTTGCCGTCAAAATGGAGCAAGGCATCCTCCACCACCTTCCGCACATTGGACTCTCTCAAAAGGCATTCGCCATGACCGGCATCGAGCCATCCGTCTACCCGGTCTTGGAACAAGCGCTTGTATTCGCCCTGCCATCTTTCGTGCTCTTCAGCACCTCGGGCTGGCTCAGGGTTCTGACGAAGCCAAAGCTCTTTTTCGGCTTGGAGATCCTTTAGCTTTCCAGAAGGCAACGAATCGGCGAGGCGGAAAGTGACAAAGTACATGCATCCATCTTGCCGCCAATGCGGGAGGTTGCCTGATAGATGGGCGGTTTGTGCGCGTGGATCGAAGTCGTTGGTCTGGTGGTTTTTCTTTGCGACAAAAGCGACGGGGACGTCGCTTCTACGGGTAAGCGACGGGGACGTCGCTTCTACGAGTTCCGAACCCGTCGTAGACGCGACGTCCTCGTCGCGTAGCCGGATTTCAGTCCGGGTGCCCAGATCTCCGAGCGAAATGGAGAGACTGGAATTGATCGGCAGATTGAGAAGGGCATCGCGCTTTCCCCAGTATTTGCAGAGGGCGATGTTGGAGGGAGCGAAGGCCTTGCCGCGTTCCTTTAGATGAGTTTGCGCGTCGGCAAGAATGTTTTTTACAAATTGAGATTGTATGTCGTTCATGAATTCCTTCAGATGTTCGGCTTTAAATAGGAATTGGTGCATTTTATATGAAGAAAAGCAATATCATAGCCACCGCTACCGTCCTGATCGCCCTGCATGTGCTCGTATTTATCATATTGCTTGGCAAGCGCGACGACCGGAAACCCCAACCCCAGACAGATAAACCCAAGATCGAGGCCGTACAGCCTGCTCCAGAACCGTTGGCCGACTTTAAGGTGCCGGAACTGGCCATCCCCGTCGAAGTGGTTGAAATGGCTCCGGTGCAAGCCCGCGAAACGATTGCCATACCCGGTGCGCGCGAGGGCTACCTGCGCTCCGACCGCCCCAACCGCCGCACCTCGAAGGTCTACTCCAACCTAAAGGGAACCCCCTACCGGGGCGCCATCGTGGTGGATGCGCGCTCGGGAAAGATCCTTTATGAAAACCGCGCCACCACCTACTGCTACCCCGCCAGCGTCACCAAACTGATGACAATGCTGATTGTGCTCGACCAGATCGATGCGGGCGTCATCCGCCTCGGCGATAAAGTAAAAATCACAAAGGAAGGCGTCGATGCCGGGGGTTCGCAGGCCTACCTCGACACGCGCGAATCCATGGCATTCACCGTCGACGACCTGCTCAACGCACTGGTCATCCACTCCGCCAACGATGCCGCCCGCGTGCTCGGCATCCATGTGGCCGGCAGCAAGGCGGCCTTCGTGGATATGATGAACCAAAAGGCGCGCGAGCTTGGAATGAACTCGACCATCTACCATTCCGAGCACGGCCTGCCTCCCGGCAAAGGGAAACAACCGGATATCAGCACCCCCTACGACATTGCCATTTTATCCCTAGCCGTCCTGCGCCACCCCGAAACCCTGCGCTATACCAGCACCAAGCTGACCTATCTGCCGCTCTCACCCATCCGCAAGGAAAAATTCATGCTCGCCAACCGCAACGTCCTGGTGGGAAGGGATCCCTATCCGGGTTGCGACGGCCTGAAAACCGGCTACCACAGCATCGGTGGCTGGTCGCTCACCGCCACCGCCGAGCGCAACGGCCAGCGCGTTATTTCGGTTGTGCTCGGAAGCCCCGATAAAACCACCCGCAACGCCACCTCGCGCAAGCTGCTCGACAAAGGCTTCGAGGCGCTGAAAAAATAAAAACGGATCGGACTTGTCTGTCCGATCCGTCTGATCTCTTTTCAGAAGCGTGGATTATTCAGCGGTAGGTTCTTCCTCTTTCCTATCGCCCTGCATCTTGCCGAGGAACTCGGGAAGGTCGAGGCCAACCTGCTTGGCAATGTCGTGCATCGGGGGCAATGCACCCATCAGGCGGCCACCGAGTCCGGACATTCCGCCTTCTTTTCCGCCGCCATCCCAGACGATGACTTTCTCGATCGGCAGATCTTGGATGGCCTGCGCCTGGATGCCGGCAATCTCCTGTAGCTTTTCGATGAGTAGCAGCGAAGCGGCCTGATCGGCTGTTTGGCAGGCCTTGACGAGGGCGTCGTAGCCTTGCGCCTTGCCGTCGAGGATGGCCTGGACACCGGCACCTTCGGCCTTCATCTTGGCCAGTTTGGCTTCGGCCTCGCCCTGCGCGATGCGGATGGACCGCTCCTTCTGGGCATCGGCGGCGATGATGGTCTGCTCTTTATC
>DAOVNC010000306.1 GCA_030630445.1 Kiritimatiellales bacterium
CGGTGGGGGTGAAGGCATAGTCGCGCCGATCCTCTGTCCGCTCGAACGCTCCGGGCTTCCCCTTGAACGGGCGGGCGATCACACGGCCCACCTTGAGCGGATCGCACAGGCGGCGTGCAATCTTGCAGGCGCGGTAGAGCTCGTCGAGCGGGATGGTATCGTTGTGCGCGGCGATCTGGAAAACGGAGTCGGCGCTGGTGTAGGCAATCCACGCGCCGGTCTGGATCTGTTCCGGGCCAAGTTCCTCGATAATGGCTATGCCGCTGGCGGCCTTGTTTCCTATGACGGAACGGCCGGTTTCCTTTCCGAAGGCTTCGATCAGGTCGGCGGGGAAGGAGGGGAATGCCTTGGGGAAGTCGTGGAAGCCGGGAATGATTTCGAGCCCGGCCATCTCCCAGTGCCCGGTAATGGTGTCCTTGCCCTGCGAGGCCTCCTGCATCGCGCCATACGACGCTAGCGGCCTTTCAACGGCGGGGCAGCCTTTGATCGGCAGGCCGTGCGGCAACAGGGGAGGAATGTTCCCGAGGCCGAGTTTTTGCAGCGTTGGAAGCTCCAGCCCGCCGACGGCATTAGCTATGTTTGGAAGCGTCGCGCTACCCGCGTCGCCATAGTCCGCCGCATCCGGCGCTTCGCCGATGCCCACCGAATCGAGTACAATCAAAATCACTTTCATGGATGCAAGGTGGACATTTTTACAGTCCATGAAAAGCTATTTTCAATGTGGTTTGGAACGGTCGTCAGACTCATTTAATGGATGATCGGCAACGCGGTCGTCTTCCACTGGATCTTTAAATTTGCCTTGGAGGCACTGTAGTTCTTGCTGAAGTGTTGTCTTTATCTCCCGATATTCCGGGTTGTTGTAGTGATTGTTCATTTCGTTGGGGTCGTTGACGAGGTTGAAGAGTTCCCAAGAGGACTCCTGACCGTTGTCCAGGAGATTGCTGTTGATACAAAACATAAGCTTATCCTCAAGGCGGGTTTTGGATTCAAAGTATCGTGTACTGGAGGTGTCAAAGACGCTTTTCCGTGATGACGCATAAAAGAAATCAAGGGAATAACTGAAGTTTCAGGTAAAGCGTATCGTTGGTGGCGGCGAGCTCGTCGAGCTGCAGGCTGTAGCTGGCGGTGCCATCATTATGGTGCACTTCAGTGGCAAGATTGGTGGCGGGGAGCCCGGCCCAGTCGATCAGGTTGGTGGAGGTTTCGATGGAGGTGCGCGCCTGGTCGGCGAGCAGGTATTTTGAGTAGCTGACGCGGACGGATGTTCCGGTCCCTGGAGGGACGGACCAGTAGAGGGGTTGGTCGATGGCATAATCGACGAGGTCGGGGATGCCGTTTGCATTGCTGTCGCCATCGGGATCTGCGGGATAGTCAGGCTCGGCAGGGCCGTCGCTGCCGGGTGTTCCTCCGAAGTAAGCGGACGGTCGCCATGCAAGCGGGTCATTATGGTCCGGGTTGCCGTAGGGCGTACGCAGAACCAGCGAGGGGCCATCGCCGTCGGGGCTTTCAGGCCATGGGGATTTATCGTTATAGATGAAGGAAATCAGCGGGACGGTATCCAGCAACAGATTGAAGGATTCACCGTCGTTGTTGAGTTTTCCGTCATAGATGGCGGCGACGTGGATGTTCGTGCCGTAGCGTTCGGCGAAGGCTTCGGCATCACCGGCCAGCAACAGGTGTGCGCCCGGCAGAAGGAGGCGGTCGTTAGGATCGGCCAGAGTACTCAGGTCGAGGCTAACAGCGCCATCCAGCCGGGTACCGGAAATGTCGACGGTACCGGTGGAAACATTCATCAGTTCAAGGAATTCAAAATCGTCTCCATCAAGGTAGCCGGCAAGCTGTTCAGCGGGAGAGGGAGAGGCGGGATGATAGTGCAGTTCCGAAACCACGATTTCGCCGGGCAGAGGGTCTTCAGCTGTCACGAAGGTGGCTTCGGTGAGCGCGGACCATTCGACTTCGCCAGTTCCAGGCTCGCCAATGTTGATGATGCGGGCCTTGATGTGAACAGGAGATGAAACCGTTAAGGAAGGTCCGCTGATTGCATTTGGATTAACGTCTCCTCCAGTAAGGCGCGGGTCCGTGCCGTTGGTGGTGTAGTAGATCGTTCCGACGCCGTCGGGATTTGTGATGGAGAGGGGATAGTCGACTGGAACCTGCCCTCCGTGCTGCGAGAATTCGGGGGCGTCTAAGGTGGGATAGTAGCCGTTGGCACGCAGATTGTTGAAGACAACGGAGGTGCGGATGGGGAAGTAGTTGTTCACCTTGTCGGCCACGACGGTGTTGTAGTGGTCGGCGGTATTGTAGGGAGGGATGGAGGTGTTACCGTAGTAGTCGTTATAGCCGTCGCCCCAGCGGGCGGCTTCGCCGTTCATGCCGGCCAGAACCGTGTTGACAATACCCATGAACCGGGCTGAGCATTTTCCGGGGGTGAGCGCACCGCCGTTGAACATGTGCTTGTGGACACGGTCGGCGAAGTAGAGCAGAAATTCCGGGTTTTGACGCAGTCGCGCCCAGATGATGCCGGGTGAATTGAGCGTGCTGGTGTTGATGGGGCCGAAATCATTTTTAAGAAAGATGTAGTGTTCGACATCCCACGCCACGAACGTGAAGGGAGCATTGGAGGGGCGGTGGCGCATGACATACCAGTTGTTATGCGGCCAATCGTTGTTGCCGCCATAGAAGTTCATCAATAGATAATCTGCAAACTCATCCACATCCAGTTGCTCCCGCACGGAGGCATACACGGAGGGGTCGGTTATGTTGCCATTGATCGTTGAGATCAGCTGATCCCATGCCACGCGGTCGCCGCTGACGATTTCCATCCCGTGTTTGATGACATCATATTCGTCCTTATCGCCACCGAACCGGTCTTCGGCAAAATTTTGATCTGGCCGTTCATGGGTGTTGTATACACCCCAATACATGCCGTTAAGATAAAGGTGAACCCATCCACCGTGAATAACGGTTTTGGCTCCCATGTCCCGGTGCGTTTGGCGACCATATTCGTCGCGCAGCACCATGGCGTTTTTTCGGGCGATGCCTTCTGCGCTTCCCTCGACATGCACCGTCCATGAATCGAAATAATCTCCGCGCAGAACAATGTTGTCGAGCTTCTGTGCGCCCTGCTCCCCAAACAGGGGAAAATCGAGTTTGCCCGCGCCATACATCGCGCGGAAAACAACCCGCAATGATTTTTTGCTCCAAGGGCGTCTTCTGGATCCGGAGCCCTGGATCCGAATCCCTCCATCCTCCTGAAAGCCGGGGCTGCCATCCGGCTGTATATATTCAACCGAACAGGCTCCTTCGTAGTCCATCCCGTAACTCAGGGGGTTGGCGTAAACCCCGTCGGGGCCCCAGAGAATTTCCCGATCCATTACAACCGACATTGAGGGGAGTGTCAGCAGATCCCCGGCAACATCAGGAAAGCGCGGGTCATTGATAATTTCAGGATCCATTACATAGTCCCAGTCCGATAGAGACTTGTTCGATGGAAGAGGATAGCCCGCACCGGTCTGGTGTATGACGTCGTTCGGGTAGATGTAGGTCTGGGTATCGATGTTGGTCGGCAGGAAGTCAGTTTTCACGGCGCGCACGCGTAGCGTTGTGGTGGAAGTAATGCTGATGGTTCCGGTGGGGGCGGTTGCAGGGTCGGGCGGGAGGGTAAGGATGCCGTTCGAAAGGGTGGGCATCGAGCCGTCGAGCGTATGGATGAGCGTTGCGCCGGGTTCCGTGCAGGTGAACGTTTCGGTGAAGGCGTTGGTGAAGATCCCACGGCCGACCACGAAGCTTGTATCCTCGACGACGCCGTCGAAAGAAGTCGAAGCATTCGCAGTTCCCGGGGTCGGGGTTTCAAGGAACCCGATAGTCGTCGCAGCATTGGTGGTCGAGCGCATCGTAAGTTGCGGAAGTAAAAGCAGATCCGAACTGGTGAGCGATGCGTTCAGGCCGTGAATGGAAAGAATGTTGGTGGAGGTGGAGAGGCTGGCACGGAAGGCCGTTATGTCGTAATCCACAAAAATCTGTGCGGCATCATCACTATGGCCAGTGGTGGCAAACGAGTTCCACAAAGGCGTTGCAGGTGCATTGGCCGCGGCCACCGGCGTGCCGTTGAGAAACGCGGCAAATCCATCGTCGTATTTCATTCTAAGGGTTAATTCGATGACATCGCCGGGACTGGCGACAGGAGCAAAGGGGATGCGGATATAGAGCGATCCGTTTATGCTTTTCATATCCAACTCTACATCAAGGCCTATATCGCTGTCGTATGTGCTTCCAGTATCATACCCCACACCCAGCAGCCCGGATATCCAGCCCGATTCATCGAAGGCGGGCGTATTGTTGTGCCAAGTGGTCCCCATGAGGCTGTCGTAGGTCGCATCCGGCACAATTGCCTTCGCCGGATCATC
>DAOVNC010000209.1 GCA_030630445.1 Kiritimatiellales bacterium
CTCCAGCTCGAAGATGTTCTCGGCGTCCAGAAAGAGATGGGCCAAAGCTGCATGGCCGCCGCCCGTCCCATGAAGCTCGCCGACACACACTTCATCACCGCGGGTCTCCCGGACGATATCCAGCTCGGCACCGGCATGAGCTTTGTCTTCCAGTCTTCGGACGCTGCGGAAGTACTCTCCGTTTCGGATCTCGGCCATGTGCAGCTTTCGGCAAATTCCTTTGCCCAGGGCCGCGGGGTCTATCTTTCCGAACTGCCCTACAACCTCGACAACGCACGGCTGTTGCTGCGCGCCATCGCATGGGCCGCCGGCAAGGAAGATTCCCTCGACACCGGGGTATGCGACAATCCGAACACGGACTGCGCCCACTATGTTGAAGCCGGATGCACCGCCATTGCAAACCATACGGCGGAGCCTCAGACCACGAGCTTCGTCGATGACCAAGGCTCTTGCCAAATCCTCGACCTTAAGCCGTACGAGTTGACTTGGCTCTAGGTTCGGGAGTTTCAAAACACATAAACCAGAGGGTCGATCTAAATGACTGTTATTTCTGCAGCCATTCTCTTGTTCGTAGTCATGGATCCGTTCGGGAACATGCCGCTCTTTCTCAGCGTGCTGGATACGGTGCCGGAGGAGCGGCGGAAGCGGGTGCTCGCGCGCGAGTTGTTGATTGCCCTGTTCATTCTTGTCGCATGCCTCTTCATTGGCCCCCGCTTTTTGGCGGCCCTTCAGATTTCCGCGCCATCTCTCCGTATCGCCGGCGGAATTATCCTGTTTTTGATTGCGATCAAGATGGTGTTTGGCGGCACCGAGCAAATGTTCAAGGACGTGCCGGACGGCGAGCCCCTGATTGTTCCGCTGGCCGTGCCCTACGTCGCCGGACCCTCCGCAACCGCGACCATTCTTCTCCTGGTGGGACAAGAGCCGGGCCGGTGGCCCGAATGGCTGCTCGCACTCGTTTTGGCGTGGGGAGCCAGTGCTTTCTTCCTTTCGTTTTCAACGAAAATCGCAGCCGTTCTGGGGAAAAGGGTGTTGTGCGCGATCGAGCGCCTGATGGGCCTCATGCTCACCGCAATTTCCATCGAGATGCTTCTCAACGGCATTTGCACCGTCTTTGAGCATTGACCATTCTAGCGGTTGGAGCCAGTCGACTCGTACTGCGCCGAAGCCGGAAGAGCAAGAGAGTGCTGAACTCAGCGTCGGTGGGCAGGCTGGAAGCCTGCGATACGTACCGCCGCCATCTTGGCGGCAATGGGGCAAAAGCAACCGGAAAGAAATATGAGAAGCAACGTAAACGTACCGCGAGGCCTGAAAGACCAAGTAGATCGGGAGCTGGAGTCGGGGGAGCGGATCCAATGGATCGGGATGCCGCGGGCGCGATTCTTCACGCCGGGATCAACAGGTGCCTTTCTATTTGCCATTCCCTGGACGGCGTTTGCCATATTCTGGATCTGCGGGGCATCGGGTTTCCAGATGCCTGATTTCAGAAACGGCGCAGGACTATTTCCCTTGTTTGGTGTGCCGTTTGTGCTCATTGGAATCGGTATGTTATCGACGCCTTTGTGGACCTACAGAAAGGCTTTCAAAACCGTCTATGCGATCACTGATCGCCGGGCCATCACTTTTGATGGCGGCCGTTCGACCACGGTCCGGAGCTACCCGCCGGAAAAGCTGCAGGATATTTATCGAAAAGAGAAAAAGGATGGATCGGGCGACGTCGTGATTGTCCGCAGTGCATGGCGTGATTCCGACGGCGACCGACGCTCGGAAGAGCTCGGCTTCCTGCGAATCGAAAATCCCAAGGAAGTGGAGAGTCTGCTCAATGAGCTGGCCGGCACACACCTGTCTAATTAACGGACCTGCTGAAATATTCATCCAGCCATTGCCTTTTTTCTCGGCAGGCTTTAACGTTTCGCTACATTTAACCATCGAAAGGGAAATACCATGAGTGGACAGGAAAATATACCGAACTATCTTTGGCAGTCGATTGTGGTCACGCTGCTGTGCTGCCTTCCGCTGGGGATCCCGGCGATTGTCTTTGCAGCCAAGGTAAATGGACTGGTTACCGCAGGACAGATCGAGGAAGCAAAAGCGGCGTCGTCCAAAGCTAAAATGTGGTGCTGGCTCAGCTTTGGGATTGGTATCGTGGTAATCATTACACAGGTCATCCTTCAGTTTGGCGCCATCATGCTGGCGGCTGGAGTTGAAGGATATTGATCCGAATGCGATGCGGGCTTAAAAACCTGATAGTCGTTGTCCTTGTCGGGGCAGCGGCTTTTTTTCTGTGGATGGTTCATCCGGAGGAGAACGGGTTCATTCCTCGCTGCCTCTTTCTGCAAGGCACCGGGTTCCACTGCCCCGGTTGCGGCTCCCTGCGCGCCATTCATTATTTACTTCAAGGCGAGCTGGCCCAGGCTTGGGCCATGAACCCTCTCACTGTGCTCCTGCTGCCTGTCTTGCTGGTTGTGGCGAGTGCCGAACTGTTCTTCCATCGCTACGATCTGGCGCATCGGATCCGCCCTCGCTGGATCTGGTTGCTGCTTGTCGTGTTCCTGCTGTTGGGCGTCCTACGGAACCTGCCCGTTTATCCGTTCTCGTTGCTGGCCCCTCACCACGTATAATGCTCAGGCATCTGGGTGCTGCGTTCCTGAGTTTAGGTTTTCTCGCTCGTGGCGGAATGGGCCGTGGGATTGGTTGAGATGCCCGCGCTGCGGTTCTTTATGCCGCATTCCGAATAGGGATTTGTTCCGTCCGAATTTGTTCCGTCCGAATTTGTTCCCATAGGGATGCGGCAATCTATGCGGTGTCCGTATTGCGGTTATGTAGGCGCCATTGTTGAGGTGAAAGGTCGTATACATGCTTGAACTGCCGCGAAAAACTGAAAATATCGTTGTAGGATAGGGTATCCGCAATCTCACTGATAGACAGGTCGGTTTCCAGCAGGAGGTTGCTCGCCCTTGCCAGCAGGTGGGCTCGCCGAAAAGCGGCGGGTGGCATTCCCTCTTCGTGGCGGAAACGAGTGCGAAATGAGACATAGCTCATTCCCAGTTTGGCGGCCACCTTCTCTGGTGAAAGAAAACTGCCTGTAAGCAGTTCACGTGCTTGCTGAAGCCAGTCCTGATGGATCATGCCGGAACATAGCCCGGCAGCAAGAATCGGCGGAAGCGCAAGCACGGTTTGCTCATAGCTTTTCTCGCTCCAGATCGATGCGAAGTCAATCCATTGGCGACGAAGTGCAGCGGCATCCGCCACTTGAATACAAGCCGGTTGTTCCCCCAGGCTTGCGACGATCAGATCGTACATATGCGGTGGCGACAGGAAAAACAGTTGCTGGCCATCCGGCGAATCGAACTGTTGGGTTACCGCTTTTCCGGGGCGGCGCTGTATCAACGATCCTGGCCGCAACTCAAAATGCTCTCCATTGGATTCGTCAATCAGGGTTCCCCGCCCCTTAAGGATCAATACCTGCACATAATGCGGCACCATGAAGTTGGAGCGGCTAATCTCGCCCTGTTCCTGGAGGAGCAGGAAAAGCAAACGTGGCTCGTACCCAATTTGGTGTAAATAGACTTTCATATCAAAAATGGTAAATGAATATATCAAAAATACTATTCCCGAGCGAAAGTAATTCCGTATATATCTTCATATGCCGCATAAAGGAGCATGTTATGCTTCTAGCTAGCAGTAACAAAAAAGACAAACATATATCAACCATGGAGCAAATAATGAAGCGATACCTGCTTATATTCGGGCTGACCTTGCTGGTGACTTGCGGGATCAACGCCCAGATGTCCGGTGCGGAAACCACAGAGGGCCGACGACCCAATATTTTGTGGATCTTTTTGGAAGACACTTCTCCATACTTTGGATGCTACGGCGATGAAATCAACAAGGGCCACACTCCGACGATTGATAAAATGGCCAAGGAGGGCGTATTGTTTGAGCGGTGCTACATGCCCGCACCGGTTTGTTCCCCATGCCGCTCGGCGCTGATTGTTGGCGTGATGCAGACCACCACCGGAACCCACCAGCATCGTTCGGCGCGCAGCACGCCGCAACGGGACGAAGATCCGAAAAACCTTTATCCGCTTCCTGCACCCTACAAGCCCGTCCCGCAACTCATGAAAGAGGCGGGTTACCACACGTTTAATGCGGGCAAGGATGACTACAACTTTACCTATGACCGCCGAAACCTCTATAGCTCCGGAAATCCGGAAAACTATCAATATCCCTACAACGGCTGGCAGGGCTGGTTCGGGAAAGGTTCATGGAACGATCGGAAGGATAAGGATCAGCCCTGGTTCGGGCAAATCATGTTGTGGGGCGGCAAGAGCAATGCCAAGAAATTGCCGAAGAGCGAAACGCTGCCTTCGGGTTCCGTCGAACTCCCTCCCTATTTCCCGGACACCCCGGTCTTCCAGCGCGACTGGACGCACCACTGGAATGCCTGCCGCTATGCCGATATCGAGGTTCAAGCCATTTTGGACAACCTCGAAAAAGATGGTGAACTTGAAAATACAATCGTCTTTTTCTTCTCCGACCATGGCGACAACCGCTCCCTGCGCCACAAGCAGTTTTGCTACGAAGGCGGCGTTCAGGTTCCGTTGGTCATCACGGGTCCCGGCATCCCGAAGGGGGTTGAGCGTCCGGAGATCATGACGGGCCTCGACATCAGCGCCACCACGCTGGCGCTGGCGGGCATCGAGCTTCCCGACTACCTCGACGGGCAGGACCTCTTTGGCGACGACTACAAGGTTCGCGAGTTTGTGGTTTCCGCCCGCGACCGTTGCGACTACACGATCGACCGCATCCGCACCATCCGGACCGATCAGTATCGCTACATCCGCAACTATTTCCCCAACCGCACCCTCCTGCAACCGGGCTACCGCGACGGGCATGATACGGTCAAGGATCTCAAGCGTCTGCATGAAGAGGGCAAGTTGACCGAGTTGCAGGATGACATCTTCTTCGGGGTTCGTCCGGTAGAGGAACTCTACGACATCGCCGAGGATCCACATCAGATCAATAACCTTGCCCTCGATCCTAGATTCAAGGACGAGCTGGTTCGGCACCGGGCCATCCTTGATAAATGGATTAAGGAGACGGATGACAAAGGGCAATATCCCGAAAGCGACGGCGAGATGAGAACGCAGGTTCGTTTCTGGCGCGGTCGGACGGTTAACCCGGAGTTCGATAAATACGAAGCAGAGTTGGAGTCAGAGGGAAACAGGAAATAGGTAGGATTTTTACCACGGAATACACTGAATACACGGAAGCTGGACGGTCGAATTTTCCGTGGTTGATAAACAAGGAGATAATGATGAAGCAGATGGTTTTAGGTTTTGCAATGGTGGTGTTGATTTCTGGGTGTGCGTCGGTTCCTCAGGCGGGAGTTTCCCCGAAGGGCAAAGTTCAGGCAAAGGTCTATGTGGATGGGCAGGGTGATCTGGCCTACACGTTAAACCGCGGCGCAACGCCGGTGATGCTGCCCTCAAAGATGGGGATTACCATTGACGGCGTTGAACTTGGAAAAGGCGTTGAGCTTAAATCCGTATCGGTTGAAGCGGTGACCGGTTCATTTGAATGGCTGGGCACGAGTTCGACGGTCGAGAACAACTATGTGGCCGAAAGTTTTGAAGTAACCCACTTGGAATCGGGCGGGAAGTGGACGCTGGAAACGCGTTGCTACGACACCGGTTTTGCCTTTCGCTATGTGATCCCTGGCGAGGGCGACCAGAAGGTAGACGGCGAGGGAACCACATGGACCCTTCCGGAAGGTGCCCAGCTTTGGTATCACAAGAATGGCGGCGCATTCCAGACCTACTGGAAAAAGCAACCCGCTGCCGAAATCAAAGAAGGGTTCAATGCCCAGCTCAACGTGACGGTCGAACTTTCCGACGGTTCGTTTGCCTCGTTGAACGAAGCCGGAAGCTTTTCCTTCAGCGGCACCTCGTTGGTGTTCGATGGATCGAACGAAGCCACCACTTTGTTTGCGGGCGACAAGGAGGGCTGGACCATCAAAGGCGAAGTCGCCACGCCTTGGCGCATTGTCATGACGGCAACGGATCTGAACACACTGGTTAACTGCAACTTGACCGCGGCGGTTTGCCCGGCTCCGGACAAGACCCTTTTCCCTGAAGGATGCCGCACGGACTGGATTCAGCCGGGACGTTCGCTTTGGCAGTGGTGGGGCTATTGGAACCCGGGAACACTGTGGGAAAAGCAGCACTGGTTTGTTGATAATGCGGCGGCACTGGGTTGCCAATACTATCTGGTGGACGAAGGCTGGGAGCATCCGGCCCAGGGCTGGGTCACTGACACGCGCACCGCTTGGGAAGCTCTGACGGAACTCTCCGAATATGCCAAGTCCCGCGGCGTTAAACTCTTGGTTTGGCGAAGCTATCCCGCCAGCGAGAAGGCCTACTACGAAGGGCTGGAAACCCCGGAGAAGCGCCGCCGCTTTTTCGAGAACTGCAAGAAGGCCGGTA
>DAOVNC010000139.1 GCA_030630445.1 Kiritimatiellales bacterium
CACCTGCGCATGTGTGAATTCACACCTGCGCAGGTGTGCGGAACTTGCAAAAACCGCCAACACTTCATTAGTCGTGAATTTACGGGGAGTTTCCCAGAGAGACTTCCGAGTTGAAAATCAACTCCACTCGCAGTGTGAACGCCGCGTTCGACGCGGACGGTTTCGCCGTTGGCCAAGACAACCTCCAAGGCTTGAATCCAGTTGCGAACGGAGCCGTAGTGGAACGAGCGCGCACCGGAAGCATTGTTGGCGACCATCCCGCCAATGGAGGCAGTGGTTTCGGTGAGGTCGGAAGGGAAGAACAGACCGGAGTTCTTAATCCCTTCCCGGACATCGGCCAGCAACGCGCCGGGCTGGACTCTCATGCGGTCGCCCTCGATTTCTCCAATGGCGTTCATGCGGGAGAGGTTGAGGATCAGTCCGCCTTCGGGAACGCAACCTCCGGTAATGCCGGTGCGTCCGCCCTGCACGGTGACCGGCCAGCGGTTTTCGGTGGCGGTTTCCAGTGCTTCGCAGACACCCTCCGTAGATTTCGGGAAAGCAATCTTTTCTGCATGCCCCACCCTGCGCGACTCATCCCGCAGATAATCGGAAAAATCATCGGTTAGGTTTTTGATCTCCACGGCCATGCGGAGAATGTAGGGCAAAACGATTATGAGCAAAATGATTAAAAGCCCGTCTGTAGGAAATCGTTTGTTCCAAGGGAGGGGGCGGTTGCCGATTCGGATGCACTTGCTGTAGCCGCGATCCGAGATCGCGGAGCATGCGCACACCGTACTCCCGCACTTTTGTGTTCCATGCGCGCTCTCGCGGCCAAAACCCAACGGTTGGAAAAGATGAATTCGTAGAAGCGGTGTCCCCACCGCATGGCCGTCGCAAAACCCGCCCGTTCTGCCGCAAAGCGACGGGGACGTCGCTTCTACGATGAAAAGAACCAGGGATCTCCGCTCAATTCGCCCTCTCTGCCGGAAGCCACCACGTAGTGACGGCTCTATCGGTACGGCCTGCACTACGTGCTGGCTCTACCGCCCCGCCTTCTTGGGTTTGACCGCATATTCAGCAGGTTCCTCGCAAACACAACCCTCCCGCCCGACCAAGGGATGGCCGGAGGTCGCTTCGCGCGACTGGGCATCCGCGAAAATTCTTTTGATGTCGAACTGTAATTTTTCAGCCCGTTTCCGGCGTGCTTCACGCACTTCCTCCACAATAGGATCGTTTTTCATGGTCAACCTCCTCCCATCAACTCAGCCGCCGTAAAGCGGGGTCTTGGCCCCCGCCCTACATGCTGTAGCCGCGATCCGAGATCGCGGAGCATATGCACTGCACTCCCGCACTTTTGTGTTCCTTTCGCTCTTTCGCGGCCAAAACCCTCACTCGCATCTAATCCCTGAATAGATTGGATATTTCGTGCCCCTCGTGCCTTCGTGGGGAAAGATTAGAATTGTTCGTCGTCACGGAGATAGCGCCACTGGCCGAGGGGGAGGTTGCCGAGCATGACGCGGCCGATGCGGATGCGCTTGAGGCCAACGACCTTGAGGCCGACCAACTCGCACATGCGGCGGATCTGGCGCTTCTTGCCTTCGTGCAAGATGAAGCGGAGCTGGTCCTCATTCTGCCAGACCACCTTGGCGGGCTTGAGCGGCTTGTCGTCGAGACTGAGCCCGTGGTTCAAAAGCTTTAGCCCTTCGTCCGACAGCTGGCCAACAACGCGCACGAGGTATTCCTTGTCGACGTCGGAGTTCTCGCCGATGATCCGGCGGGCAACGCGGCCATCCTGCGTAAGGACGAGCAGGCCGGTGGAGTCGATATCGAGCCGCCCGGCGGGAACGAGCCCCTTGAGTTGCTTGGGATTGAACCGGCGCGGCGAGCGGTCGGTCTGCCAGCGGGTTGGCTTGTAGATCAACTCGACGGCTTCCGGGTGGTTGTGCTCCGGTTGGCTGGAGACATGGCCGACGGGTTTGTTGAGCAGGATGGTGACCTGCGTCGACTGCCGCTTGAGGCCCTCTTCGCTCAGCTCGATTTCCTGGTCGGGATAGATCTTGGTTCCGAGTTCCGAAATCGGTTCGCCATCCACATGGACGAGGCCGCGTTCGATATAGCGATCAGCCTCGCGACGGGAGCACATTCCGCGCGATGCCATTATTTTTGATAGTCGTTGTTTTTCCATGCCACCCATTTCAGGTTTCAAATTTCAGATTTCAGGTTTCCGCCCCTACCTTTTCCAGAAGCTGGGCAGGAAGAGAATAAGGACGGTGTAGAGTTCGAGGCGGCCGAGCAGCATGAAGACGGTGAGGATGCCCTGCCCCAGCGGGGAGATGGCGGAATAGTTCTGCGTGGCACCGATAGCATTGAGGCCGGGGCCAATGTTTCCGAGCGTGGCGATGACGGAGGTGGCGGCGGTTTCGAGGTCGGGCGTGAAGAAGGTCATGATGAAGGTGCCGATGGCGAAGATCAGCATGAAAATGGCGAAGAAGGCGGAGATATGCGAGACGATCTCCTGCCCGACGGGCTTGCCGCCGAGCTTGAGCTGAATGACGGCGGACGGGCGCATGAACTGCTTTAGTTCGCGCACCATCTTCTTGAACATGATGAACACCCGGACCACCTTCATGCCGCCGCCGGTCGATCCGGCGCAGCCGCCGATGAACATCATCACCACCAGCAACAGGCGCGACGCATTGGGCCACTGGTCGAAGTCGGCCGTGCAGAATCCGGTGGTGGTCATGATGGAGGTGGCGGTGAAAGTGGCATCGCGGAAGCAGCGGCCAAAGGAGGCGAACCCGTCAAACCAGATATTGAAGGTGATGAAGAGCGAGGCGCAGGCGAGGAATACGAAGTAGAAGCGAAACTCCGGATCGCGGAAGTAGCGGCCAGGCTTTCCGGTGAGCGCATGGTAGTGCAATGAAAAGTTGATCCCGGCAAGGAACATGAAGGCGATGATAATGATGTCGACGGCGACGCTATCGAAGGCACCGACACTCGCGGAGCGGGTGGAGAACCCCCCGGTGGCCATGGTGCCGAAGGCATGGCAGAACGAGTCGAACCAGCCCATCTTTCCGACAAACTTGAGCAGCAGGGTTTCAATCAGGGTGAGCAGCGCATAGACGCCCCACAGCAGCTTGGCGGTGGTGGCAATGCGCGGCGTGAGGCGGTCCTTGGATGGCCCCGGCATTTCGGCGCGGTAGATCTGCATGCCGCCCACGCCGAGGAACGGCAGGATCGCGACGCACAGCACCAGTACGCCCATGCCGCCAAACCAATGCGTGAGCGCGCGCCAGAAATGGATGCCGCGCGGGATCGCCTCCAGGTCGGAGAGGATCGACGCCCCGGTGGTCGTAAAGCCGGACATGGTCTCGAACATGGCCGAAACCGGATGCGGGATAATGCCGGACAGGATATAGGGCAACGAGCCGAAGATCGTGGCGAAAAGCCAACCAAAGGTGACGATGCCGAATCCATCGCGGCGGGAAAGGTTGATCTCGCAGCGCGTCAAAAGCCCGAGGACGGCAGCGCAGGCCACGGTGATGATGCCGGAATAGAGCAGGCTCATCTGTATGTTGAGGGCTTCGTGGTAATAGTATGAAACACCGGCGCAACCCATGATCGCAATGCCGATCACGAACGTCATATAGGAAACCAAATGGAAAACGACACGCTTGTTCATAATACGCGATCCGTGATGCGTGATGCGTGATGCGTAAAATTATTCTGCCTAAAAATCATTCTGCTTAATCCATTCGCGTTAGAGGAAAAGGGCCTGGATTTTCTTAACGGCGGAGGGGTCGCAAAACACCAGCACCCGGTCGTTCGCCATGAGTTCCAGATCGCCGGTCGCGGTCAGGACATCGCCGTTGCGCAGCACGGTGGCAATGATGGCCGTGGTGGGCATCTTGATTTTATGGATCAGCTTGCCGGCCATCTTGGTGTCGGCGGAGATGGTGACGTCGAGCAGTTCGCCGGGCAGGTTGTGCAGCAACGAAGCGGCACGCACCTTCTTGGAACGGAGATAGTGGAGGATCGCGTTCGTGGTCGAGATGTACGGGCTGACGACGCGGTTCACGAGATAGAGCTGTTCGACCACCGGAATAAAGTCGGTGCGCGCAATCTGCGTGACGGTGAATGACGCCCCCTTCTTCTGGGCCATCAGGCAGTTCATGATATTGCCTTCGTCGTCCCCCGTCAGCGCAACGAACGCGGTGCGGTCGTGCAGGCCGGACTCCTCGAGCGCACTTTCGGTCAGCGCGTCGGCGCGCAGGACGAGCGTCTTGTTGAGTTCCGCCGAGCAGAAGCGCGCGCGTTCCTCGTCCTGCTCCAGCAGCACGCATTCCACCTCGGTTTCGATAAACTTGGCAAGCATGAGTCCCAAGTCGCCGCCACCGGCAATAATGATCTTTTCAAACGGTTTGATCTCGGGGCAGACCCAGTCGGAGAAGGCGGCGATATCGGAGCGCTGACCCACCAGATAGACGAGGTCGTTTTTCTTGAAGACGGTGTTGCCATGCGGCACCACCAATTCGTCGTCGCGGCGAATCGCGATCACCCGCACGCTTTGGATCAGGTCCAGCCGGTCGCACTCGGCCGGCGTGCGGTTCACGAGCGGACTGACGGCGTTGATGCTGAAGCCCGCCACCATCACCCTCCCGGCAAACAGGTCGAACGCTTCGAGCGCCCCGGGCATCTGGAGCATGTTGAACACCTCGCGGGCGCACTCCTGCTTCTGGTTGATGACCAGATCGATGCCCATCGCCTGCAAGTCGTAGTGGGATGACCCATGGATATATTTGGGGTTGGTTACGCGGGCGATCTTGGCTTTCACCCCGGCGGCATGCGCCAACAGGCAGGCGAGGATGTTCACCTCGTCGTTGTCGGTCACGGCAATGATCAGGTCGGATTTATCGACCTGCGCCTCTTCAAGAATGGCGGGACTGGAACCCTGCCCGCAAATGGTCAGAATGTCCAAGCCGGCCTCGGCCTGCGCCAATGCCTCGGCATCGGCATCGACCATCACCACACTGTGCCGCTCTTCGCAAAGCCGCAGGGCCAGTTGCCTGCCGGCGTTTCCAGCTCCAATAATCACTATCCGCATCGTTTCCCCCGGTGCAAAAGCCGTCCTCTATGCTTAAAAGCCCGCACTTTAGCAATTAAAAACAGATAATCAATCCTGCATCCGTTCCGCCCAAAGGCAGGCGCGAATCGCGGCGACGCTGAGCGCAGGCACATCGAGATCGGTGAACGCGGAACCCAAGGTGGCCAAATCGTGCGCATCCGAATTGCGAACAACGGGATAGTCCTTGGCCAGGGCGAGGTTTCCGAAGGCCGTGAGTTCGACCGCATCGAACGGTTCGTCGGGCAGGAAGCCGAGCTGGGCGACGATGCCGAAGACCTGCCGATCGATGTGCGCGGGAATGCACAGCCCGCCCCGCGCGTGGACCTCTTCCACCATGGCGGCAACATCGTAGCCCGAGGCGCTGATCAGGAATGTTTCCGCGAACCCAAGGATTTCCCCGTGTTCATCGACAATGGGTTGGTCGCCGAAACGGTCGGGGCGGTTGGGGACGGGCGGAAGACTTTCATAGATCGTCCCGCCCCATTCCACCGCCACGTCAAGCTGGTCGAAGAGGCAGAGGACATGGGCCTCTTCCACGGAGGTGGCTTCCACCCCGTACAGACATGCCATGCCCTGTTGTTCACATACTTTTGCAAACGCGGGCAGGTTGAACCCGCAATTGTGGTCGGAGAGCGCAATGGCGTTGAGGCCGACGGATTTTGCCTTTTCAACAATCGCGGCAGGCGACATCTCCAGCGATGCGCATGGCGAGAGGCAGCTGTGGATATGGAAGTCGGCCCGATAGAGCATGGGGCCTCCTAACGTGCCGGACAGCTGGCCAGGTGCTGGGCAATGAGGCTCGACGTCTGGAATTGGTTTCCGTCCGTTTGGAAAACGGCGATCCCCTCTTCGCGCGCCGCTTCGAGCATATCGTCCGTGGCGGGGCGGTTGCTGCAAACAATAATGGCCACCACCCCGACGAGCGACGATACCGCCACGGTGTTCTTGTGCGCCTGGATGGTAATCAACACCGAGTCCTCTTCGGCGTGGGCCATCACATCGCTCAACAAGTCGGAGGTATAGCCGTCCTGCACCTGCGTGTCCGTATATTCACCCTGCAAGCAGGCGAAACCTTCCAAGGATTGAATATCGCTAATCTTCATTTTGCTTCTCCTCTTTAAAATGGATCACCGTCCGAATCATGGTCCCCATTCCGACGGCGGACTGGATGGCAAACTCGTCGGAAACCC
The DNA here is from genome assembly GCA_030630445.1 of Kiritimatiellales bacterium. Lineage (GTDB taxonomy): Bacteria > Verrucomicrobiota > Kiritimatiellia > Kiritimatiellales > Pontiellaceae > Pontiella. Next base: position 6,298 of record DAOVNC010000139.1, read on the forward strand.
GCTTTACGTTGGGCAGTCCCATGCCCGCACCGAACCCCTGCGAACGGATCCATTCATTGGCCGTTGAAAAGCCTTCCGTTAAAGCCTGCTCGACATCGTCAATGCCGGGCCCGCGGTCGTGCGACGAGATTTTCACACGATCTTTGTTGATATCAAAGCTGAGCATGCCACCGATCGAGTGGGCCACGAGGTTGATTTCCAGTTCATAGCTCGCCACCGCCACCCGGCGGACCAGTGCCAGGGAGATACCGCGCTCCTTCAGGAACTTCTTGATTTCGATCGAGGCCTTTCCCCCGTTTTCAAAATCGTAGCGGTTCAGTTGGTAGACTTTCACCAGTTCCAGCGAAGCGTGCTCCTCCGGGTATTCGTGCAGGTGCTCCATTTCGCGCAACTGCCGGGATAGCTCGCGAATCAACGCCAGATTAATGTTGCGGAAGGTCAGGATTCCCACCAGCTCATTCTTCTTGCTGACCACCGGGAAGCTGCGGAAGGAAAATTTGTTGAACGCCGAGATGGCAAACGACAGGGGCATCTCCTCCGCCAAGGTTTGCACTTCGCCCGACATGCGTGCAATCACACCCTCGTCCATGCCGCCCTCTTCGAGCGCAGTCATCACGTCGTTCATGCTCACGAAGCCCACTACGCGCCGGTTGTCGACCACCGGCACTCCCGTGATGCCATTGCTCTTCATGATTTGCTGCACGTCGCGCATCGTGCAATTGCGGGAAACGGCAAACACCTTCTTCGTCATCACCTCGCCGATCTTCAAGCCATAGATCAGCTCTTGAACCCGCAGCGACGACTGCAACGGCTCTTTCTGCTCCTCGTCGCTCATCAGAGTCCCATGATTCGGCCAAGGCGGATGCAGGATTCATACTTCGGAAATATTGTGCAAAACAGCGCAATGTCCAGCTCTTTGGCCAGCGCAATCATTCCATCGGTCACCGTTTTGTTGTTGGCGATAATCACGGCCTCGGAACCCACAATCCCCGCAGAACGAATCGATTGCTCGGTGGAAAGCGAGGTAATGACCAGCATCTCGTCGCGGTCGCTCATCAAGACATCGCTCATCAGATCCGACGCAAAAACCGATTCAATGCTGATCTGTTCCCAGCCCTTAGGGGCATGGTGGACTTCCGCTTCGAGGGCATCGGCTATCTGTATTAAACGCATGGGCTTCCCGATCCAAGGTTGAGTTTAACTGAAAGGGCTATGATAGAAAAGGTTTTCGCCACGGCGTTCAACTGAAATGCCGCCATTTTTTGCTTATCGTCATTGATGTTTCCGCGGCAGATGCCCATATTTTCGGCATGAAAATTCTACTTAGCAACGACGACGGCATCCACGCGCGCGGCATCTCCGTGCTCCACAAGGCAATTGGCGGGCTTGGCGAACTCCATGTCGTCGCACCCGACACCGAACGCAGTGCCGCCGGGCACGCCATCACCCTCACCGACCCCATCAAAACCATCAACGTCGAGAAGAACGACCAGCTCTTCGGCACCGCCGTCGGCGGAACCCCCGCCGACTGCATCAAGCTCGCCCTCTGCCTGCTGATGAAGGACGACCTCCCCGACCTCGTCGTTAGCGGCATCAACCTCGGCTCCAACACCGGCATCAGCGTGCTCTATTCCGGCACCGTCTCCGCCGCCAGCGAAGCCGTCATCCTCGGCGTCCCCGGCATTGCCATCTCCCTCTGCACCTATCAGGATCCGCATTGGGACACCGCCGAAAAAGTCGCCGCCGAAATCGTTGCCAAGGTACTCAAAAACCCGCTGCCCGACGGCACGCTGCTCAACGTCAACATTCCCAACATTCCCTACTCCGAGCTCAAAGGCATGAAGGCCGCCCGCATGGGCCGCTCCCGCTTCGTCGAAAAGTTTTCCGTCCACCGCGACCCGCGCGGCAACGACTACTACTGGCTCGACGGCGAGCTCGACCTGCTCGACGACTCCGCCGACACCGACGTCCGCGTCGTCGAATCCGGCTACGTCGCCCTCACCCCCATCCACAGCGACCTCACCGCCCACCACGCCATGGAACAGGTCGCGGGGTGGGACGTGGAGTATTGAGGCGTGAAAAGATCTGGCCCTTTACAAGCATTTTAAAATCCTCTCTGTTTACATGGGAATTCCAAACGACACTGTGATCTTCCCTTTCCGGATTTTCCGAAGGTGCTTAGCCCGCTCGAATCATCAGTGTCTTTGTTTCAATCCACGCCCCCCGCGCGGGGGGCGACG
>DAOVNC010000373.1 GCA_030630445.1 Kiritimatiellales bacterium
CTTCTTGAAGATCCCGGGGTCGGGGCAGAAGGCGACGAAGGTTCCGTTGGGTTCGTCGGTCTTGCCTTTTTCCTCGCGCACCAAATTGCCCAGCTCAAACTCCGCCTCAACGAATTTTCCGTCGCGGTGGGAGCGGACTAGGAAGTAGCTTGAAAGCGCGTTGACGGCCTTGGTGCCGACCCCGTTGAGGCCGACGCTGAACTGGAATACGTCGTCGTTGTATTTCGCGCCGGTGTTGATTTTGGAAACGCAGTCCACGACCTTGCCCAGCGGAATGCCGCGGCCATAGTCGCGGATCGTCACCATGTCGTCCTCGATCGAAACGTCGATCCGCTCGCCGTGTCCCATGATGAATTCGTCGATGCTGTTGTCGATCACCTCTTTGACGAGGATGTAGATTCCATCGTCATAGTGTGCGCCGCTGCCGGTTCGGCCGATGTACATTCCCGTGCGCAGGCGGATGTGCTCGAGCGAGGAGAGCGTCTTGATCTTGTCTTCGGTATATTCGTTCTTTTTCGCGGCCATGTGCCTAAAACCCTCTAAAACCACAAGATGTGGATATAACTTCCTTCAAAACCCACAAAATGTAGCAACTCGATCCGCCGCCTTCAAGCGGTTCGCCCCGTTTTTTCACCCCTGGAGTCACACATAAACTCACGATCGCGAGTTATGTGCGACTTCAGGGCGGCATTTGGAAATGGGCGGAAGCGCTTTACTTTGGGTGAAAGCCACCTATCATTACCGCTTCAAAGAAAGGTGGCGATATGAAGATACGAACAGTGCATGTTGCGGGAACCCTCGTTTTGGCCTCCATGTTGGTGGTGTCGGGGTGCAAATCTAAATCGGCAGCGGGGGAGGAGGCGAAGAAGGGCGCGGCCTATGGTGCGCTCGGCGGGGCGGTTTCAGGTTTTTTCTGGGGGCTCTTCAGCGGAAACCCGGTGGAACGGGCGGCTCAGGGTGCCGTGGTTGGCGGCGCAACGGGCGCAACGATGGGGGCAGTGCATGGATCCAGCAAAGATCGCGAACTCAAGGCCGAATATGGCGAGGTGAACTATAAAGGACTCATGGCGCTGGTTTCCCGCGATTATCCTGCGGCAAAGGAATATGCCTCCCAAACCGCGAAGGATGAAAATCCAAAATATCGACACGCCTCTGCATGGCTTTCCGTTTTGATCGCCACGGAAACCCTGAGCAAGGACGAGTTGGATCCCTACTACCAAAAGCTGGTGGAGCTGGATCCGGATATTGCCACAATCGAGGATGCACGGGTCGAAGTGCGTTTGGCCGAGCGCGATCTCAAGTCGCTTCGCAAGCAGCTCAATGCCCGGTAGGCCCCGATGGGTTATGGCGCGAAGACGAAAAAAAAGTAGACCCAAGTGGCTGACGATCCTCATCGTCATCGGATTGGTCTGGCTAGTGCAGGAAAGCAGGTTCTATTTCCCCAAGCGTATTCATCCGCCCAAGGGGGTGACACCCGTCACCGTCGAAATGAAGACCACTTCATATTGCCATTGCCGGCGCTGCTGCAGCTATAGGTGGATGCTCTTCATCCCGTACCAGAAAACCGGAGCCTTTTCATTTCGCCTCAAGCATGTCGGCATGACTTCATCGGGCGCCATGGTCCGGCCCGGCACCCTTGCGGCCGACACGTCGATCTATCCCTACGGAACCATCATGCACATTCCCGGCTACGGCTACGGGCGCGTCGAGGATACCGGCGGCGCAATCAAGGGGCGGCATATCGATCTCTACCGCCCGAACCACTGGTTCGCCCACCTCTGGGGAGTCCGCACCCAGAAGGTCCAGGTTTGGCTGCCGCCGAAAGCGGAGCAGGAGGGAGTTCCCGATCTCCCCGGCGAAGGATAGAACGGTTATTGTATTGCTTAAACGCCACTAATATTTTATACGGATACCAAGCTACTAACGGAGGTGTGCTATGAACGGTATGGTTAAAGGATTATTAAGTGTTGCGGTGGTGGGATGTGTTTTAGCGGCATCTGCCCAGTCCAAGTTTCCGCTGAAGGTGGATATCGATGTTTCCACCAAGCGGAACACCAAGCAAATTGGGGCTGGCGACGCAGGAAGTGCCAAGGTTGAGAACGTGCAGGTGCGCGTCAAGATTCGCAAATCCGGTGGGCAGGCCTATACAGAAACCTTAACGGCCGAGCTGTATGTAATTGGCAAGCAGATCCACACCGGCTACCTCGGTATTATCGATGTCGTCAAAAAGGAATTCAATTTCACCAAGGAAAACGATAATACCTTCGAGTTCGCGAGCAAAATGTACCCGCTCGGCAGAACCGGCGGTAACATCAACGTCGGTGGAACATACGAAACCTATCTTGTTGTGATCGTCGACCAGGCCGGAAAAATCATTGATACCCGTTCTGGGCGCGTCATCAAAGAGAGAGGCATCGCCTTCATTCGCGAGCTGGGACCGAAAACCCTGTTTGATCGCGACGGCAATGTGATAGGCACGGTTGACGATCCGGGCAAGGCCTTCAAGAAGGCCGTTCCCGCCGCAGTCAGGAGCATTGATGATGGCCTCTAGCTCCGGCTTCTAGCTAAATTTAGAAAGGCGACCTCGTTTCGGGGTCGCTTTTTTGTTTTCCAACCACGTTGGGAAACAAATACCAAAAGAAGCCCCTTGCCTTGGTGCGGGCCATTGCTGTATTTGTACCGTCCGCTTTTCAACATGCTACGGGCCTGTAGCTCAGTTGGTCAGAGCAGGAGACTCATAATCTCTTTTTTGGCTTTTTTCGACACCCCGTTAATCCCGCCTTGATCCGTATAATACCTTGATACTATTGGGTTTTGATTCGTCCGAGCCTTGATTTGTCTACCCCTGTCTACACCCCAAATGGGATTAGTTTTGGCCACAATCTGGCCACAATTTAGAAAGGAGGGATTGCTGTGGTTTCCTCGATGATCAGGGTTGCAGGGTTCCACCCTTGCCCAACCCGCCCAAAATAAATACTCTGCCAAAATGAAAGACATTCTGCTCATTGGTGGACCCACGAACCTGCAAGGCGTAGACCGCATTGATGATGATCTGCTTTCGGTCATCGCTGAACCGAATCTGTATAACCGCTCCTGTGTGGTTGTGTGGCCAACCAAGGATTTCATGCAGCCTCCGGCTGATGCGTCTAAGTTGGAACCTCATTTGGACATGCATGTGCTGGCGATGGACCAGATAGAAAAGCAGGGATTGAGGGCCGAGACTGCGGATGCCATTTTTTCTCTAAGTGAACGGGCATTAAGCGATCCTGCCGTTCGTAGCAATGCCGTAATTGCTGAATCAATCTCAGAGGTCGTCTTTCGGTTATCGAAGCTCATGCTGGCTGTCTCAGGCGGTCAGAATCTGGTTTTAGTGATAGACGAAGCTCCGAGCCACGCTTTGTGCTGGACTCGGTTAGTAGAGTCGTGGAAAGCCAATCACGAGGAGTCGGTTTCTCACTACGATACAAAGTCCCGATGCTATGGGGCATTGAACTCCATCAAGACCTGGCCATTGGCATTCGATGGGCTGAGGTCGGGTGATATGACGGCCATGGA
>DAOVNC010000199.1 GCA_030630445.1 Kiritimatiellales bacterium
CCGCCGCACTTTTCAACCGACGTTTACAGTAACCCTCTCATCATCAAGTACAGGACGAGTGCGTTGCAGACGTGCCACATGAAATGAGTCCCCAAGAGGAAATGCGGGCAAACAGCGGTGTCCACTGTTCGAGATATTAGGGCGACAAAAAATACGCCGGTCGCGGTCAGCACAATGTAGCGCTCCATACGGCGCGTGGCTAAGTGGTAGATTCCGAGCACCACCAGAAACACCATGGCCGGAGCATAGATCAACGACCCGTTCAGGACGTGCGGGAACTGTCGTCCAACAAAGGCGGCAACGCAGTATGCCAACAGAATCGCAAGTGCGTAAGTGAAATGAATCCTAGCGATCTCGCGGCAATAGAGCCATGCATAGAGCAACTGGAAAAAGAGGATGGGCAGCACATCCACCCATCTGGCCCAGGTTATTGCGAACGTATGGAACAGGAAGCTGCCAATGCCGATGGCACACATCAACACGAGCAACAGCCAGACACCCGAGGAAACGGCTTCCATTTTTTTTGCCCGACGCCAGATGAACCATGCGCTGACGAGGAACAAAACATTCGTCAGCGCATTGACCGGTTCCGCCCAAAAGGCAGAACTCGTCCGCTCACAGTAGAGATCGATTGGTTCAAACATTAACTGTTTCTCCTGCAGTTGATGGGTTTGCAATGAGCGGGATTTTGCCGACGCGTTCGAAGAGCATGGAGCCTTGTGCCATGAATGTGCCGCCATCGACGTTGACGGAAAACGGCTTCCCATGATCCGGGATGAGTTCGAGCCGCTCCTTTGCGACGATGGGGACGAGCCCCCAGCGGTCGGGGTCGTCCATGATGGAGCCGTCACGGGCGTGCTTGATCTGGGGTGGCAGCCTAACCGCGCCAAGGTTCCGCAGCCCGAAGCAATAGAATTCGCCGGAGCCGAGGGGCTGATCCGAGTATGGCAGGTCAGGGCCGAGGTATCCGTTCACCAGCATGATGGTTTGGAAGGCGTCTTCCGCGACCGGCTGGCCGTCGGCCATGATTCGCCAGCGTGTTTTACGCTGAAAGGGCGCTTTGAGGAGACGCTCCACCAGCGCGAGAGCCAAGCCCGTCATGAAGGGGCCGATGTCGCCGAAAAACTGGCTGAGAATGCCCTTGTAGTATTTGGTGTATCGGTTTTCGGTGTAGTATGGAATCCGTCCGAAAATCTCCGCGCCGCCATAGCCGATAAAGTGGCGCGGAACCTCCTCGCTGGCCGGGCTGCTTGCTCGCAGAATATCGGCGGACAGATACTGGTCGGCGGTGATGGAGTCTGCGAAAACCTGGATCGCGCGCCCAATCTCGTCGGGCATATCGAGGACTTTGCCAATGAGATCGGCCGATCCCTTGCGCAGGAAGCCGAGGCGAATCTCCGTCAGCTCAACGCCGGAATCGATACAGCCTTCGAGCACGGCGCGGAAGGTGCCGGAACCGCCCGCGGAAATTGGAATCCGCCCGCCCTCCTTCAACGCTAAGCACGTCGCCGCGCGCGCGGCGGCGTGGCTGTCGACCTCGTGAAGCTTTACGTCCGGATATCCATGCTCCGCAAACAGCGGGACGATCTTTTCCACCTTCTTCCAGTCGGCAAGGGAGCCGGAAATGGTTGTGGCAATGACATCAATCCGTTTCATCCGTTGCGCTCCCGATGCTCTTTAAAAAGGCCGCCGCCTCGTCGGTTATTTGTTCCACGGTTTCATCCCCGGTCAAGCGATAGACCGGCAGGGTCTTTTGCAAAACGTCGCAGACGAGTTGGTAGGCTTTTCTGAGCTTGGTCAGCTTTTCGATGTTTTCGTGCGCCTGCACCGTCTCCCCGCGGGATGTGATGCGCTCCATACAGATGGCTGGGTCGACATCCAGGAAGATGACTGCATCCGGCAGATGCAGATGGGTGAGATTCAGTTTGCGCAGCGTCAGCAGTTCCGGGAACTGCTTGAAGGTTGGATCCCGTTTCCCGCAAGCATGTTTTCCGGTCAGGATGTCCATTGCCGTCGCGCATACTTTTTCATTGAAGGCTTCTTCGTGGTACAGGATGGCCCAGGCAATCATGTTGAGCAGCGGAGATCCATCCATGAAAACCTGGCCGGGACGGTACCATCGATGCACGTCCGAGAGCAGGCGGTCCCGCAGCAGCAGCAGCTCGGCGAGTTTTGGAATCTTGTAGTGGGCGAGGTTTTTTGCGCTCTTCGCCTGCCGCCCCACCCACTTGCGCACTTCATTCGCGACCAGCGGCTGGGCGTCGCACGGTGCACCGTCCTTGAACAGTTCGAGGTTGTCGCCGATGAAGCAGCTGTCGCCTTCGAAGCAACCGGCCAGATGTCGAGACAACGTGCTTTTCCCGGAGCCATCAATTCCGATCACCGTCACGACAAAAGGCTTGTGCGGCTCCGGCATGCGCCGTTGGCGATAGGCGCGCTCCTCTTCGGCCAAGGCTTCCAGGTTGTCGTGGAGGCGGGAGGATATTTCCCGACTATTGCCGTGGAGCAGCTGCGGCGGCCCGATGGTGATATGGTTCCAGAGCGGCAATGGGAAGGGGGCAGACTTGGGGAACGCCCGTTCCGGCCCTTCGATGTAGACGGGCACCACGGGCACATCGGGGTTGTGGCCGGCGACGAGGCCAATCCCGCCGCGAAACTCCTGTAGCTCGCCGGCCGCGCCGCGTGTGCCTTCGGGAAAGATAATGATGGAGCGGCCATCATCGAGCCGACGCTGGATTTCCTTGATCGCGGCGATCCCGCTTTCTTCGCGGTCGATCCAGACGGGCTGCATAAGGAATTGCACGGTTTTGAAAAGCCAGGGCGGGTTTGAAAAATAGTCGCGGGCGGCGACCGGGTGCGTCCGGGCGATCTTGCCGGGAGGTAGCGCCGAGTAGAGCAGGAAGATGTCCAGATGGCTGTTGTGGTTTGCGGCCAGAATGAAGCGGTTGAGCCCGTCGAGGTTTTCGCGTCCCACCACGTTGACGCCGAACAGCAGGCGGAGCATCGGTCGAATGAGGAGCAGGTGCAGGGCTATGCGCAGCAGATCCATTAAAGGTCGCCCCATTTGAGGAACCAACGCAGGTAGTGGAAAACGATCGGGGCGGTGTACAGGTAGGACTTGAGCCCTTCAATGGTCCGTCCCCTGCCCGGCTGGAGCCGGTCTGCGCGGATTCCCAGATCCTGCTCAAGTTCCTTGAGCGTAAAGCGCCCCAGACACACCGACACCGGGATAAGGATTGCAAGGGCCGCTGAATGCCCTATAGGAATGGCTGCCCAGGAGGCGAGGCTGATGCAGAGAGGAAAAACTGAGGCCAACTGCAAAGGCAACTTTACACCCAGCGACCGGTTTCCCAGTACTTTATGGATCCATCCGGAAATGGTGACCGCAATGATCATGAGCAGGGTTATCCGCGCTGAATAAAAGAGCAGATAGCCGATATGCCCCACGCAGAAGACAAAGAAAAACAGGCCGAAGTCCAGCACGCCCACCGAAAACACAATCCCTTTAGACCGTCCACCGAGAGCGACGAAGAACGGAACCAGCAAGAAGGCATAGACAGGAATGGCGATGATGAAAAATCCGTACCATTCGATATGAATGAGATAGAACATGAATGGAATCGAGAGATACGAAACCAGTATGCCCCAGCGGTCTTCGAGCCGGATATCCACCAGCGACAGGTATTCCCGCAAGGCGCAAAAACTAAGGAGCGCGAGCAACCATAACGCGAGGCTGAAGGAAACCCATTCCGCCAAGGTGATGGCCAGGAAGAAAACCCACAGGGATCGGAAGGAGGGAGGCGTTTCAATCCGGCCTTTGCTTAAAAGGGCCACCGCTTGAAAGATGGCCATCACAGCCAAAGCGACTACCGAAAACATGGATGGACAGGTATCTAGCATCTTTCTCTCCCATGCCCGGTATTGCCATATTCAATACCCCTTGTAGCACATGGGTTTTTTAGCAGGGTTGGCCAGGTTTGGCAAAGCCTGCTTCACTCAATTGTCTTGGCCGGTGCCCAATTCAGTCAACCTGTATTTCTTTCCGGCGGAATCCATGTAGATGCCATCCTCCAACGCATCCAACAAAGCAAAGCAGTCACCCAATGAAGCTCCCCGACCCAAGGGTCGGGGAGCTTCATTTGAAGTCGGTGATTTTATCTCACTCAGGGAATCTGGCTAGGAGGCCGAATCTCGGTCGCTTACGTTAAAGCCAAGCTTTACAAAAACTAGACATCCACTACAATTTGTTTGTTATATTAGCGCTAGCTTTGTAATGAAATTCCTACGCAGACATTTGAATCGCCGAAAGAGCGTTTTCCCTTAAGTGCTCAATTTTATCGAAACTGCCGCAGAATACCCCGGGGCTTGCCCCGGGGGAAGATCACTAAAAAACCATAAAAGGATGAAAATGAAAATAAAAGAATTGCCTAGCCGCCCGTCCGAGGGAAAGGGGAGAGTTTTAGCTTTGAAAGAAGGTTATAATCCAAATTCAAGTTCTTTAGGTTCTATCGTTTTTTCATATCCTGAAGCGTGGCTATTGGCTCCCGTTATCGCAGGAACCGTGTCCGCCGCTGCTACAGCTTGGTTTACGAGGAAAAACAAAAAAGAGAACCCGCAAAATGACTAGGTTTTTAATTTTAATCATCTTATTAAGCTCTCTTGATTCGTTTGGGAAAACGATTTATGAGGAATATCAAACGACAGCACAGTATGCAGATTTTGATCATGTCATGAATCAAGTTCGTTTCCCTAGTTCTGACCGAGAAACGATGCGTTTTTATGTTGAGGAATTAGAAGATGCCATCGAAAAATTCCCAGATTATCCAGAATTAAGTTCCGCCTATTATTTTATGGGCTGGCACAATTTCAAACTAAAAAAGTACAGAACCTCTGTAAATAATTTTACACAATCAAAAGAATTAAAACCGTCTCTAGTGGATAAAACACCCATCAATAGGTATATATCCCGCATGGGAGATGCCATAAGGCGTCAGAATAGTATTCTTTTGAGCTCGGGTGTCATTTTGGTTTGGCTCGTATTGATAGGGGCGTTGCTGCTCCATGGAATAAAGAAGAAAGCTTTGACGAAAAAAGCACTGGGTGGAGTTTTTGCTGGGGTTGCCTTGGGCGTTATTACGGTAGTGGGGTGGTTCTCTATCGATACCTCCGCCTCTGCAGATGGTTTTGCAGGGCTTTATGTTGCTCCTACTTTAGTACGAAGTACGCTGTTTCAATCAGGAGCTACTCCTTTAATCATTCTCGCAATTTATGCACTATTTGCCAGCATCATTACTTCTATTGCTACTTTCGCGGCAACTGTTTTGCCCAAATTAAGAATACTATTCTCGCTTGCAACGGCTTTGATTGTCGGCTCTTCGCTTAGCGTTCTTTATTATCAATATTATGGCCTAAATGCAGATCGAACAGGGACTGGAACGTTTAAGCGCATGAGCTATCCAGAGGTTCCAATAGACCAGCATAAAGATGTGCCAGACGAGATGATTAAAATGTATGACGACAAAGTCCAGACCTTGATAAAAACCGCTAAAACGAAAGCAAGAACAGATACAGAAGAGAAGGCTAGTGAATGAAGTATCGCTATGAAAGCTTTGGTGGTATCGTTGCAAGCGAAGATCCGCCGTTTTTGGCCTTCGTCGACCGTGATTACCTACGCGGCTGTGGTGTCGAAGAGTCTGAAGAGTGGGCAAGGGAAAGTCATCATGTTTTGACGGCTCCAACTGAAGTCCATATCTCACGAACCAACCGTTGTTCTTCCAATTGTGAACACTGTTATATGGATTCTGGAAAAGCCTTAGATGGTGAAATGAGTACGGATGAGTTTAAAGTTGCTTTGAAAACTCTAGCGGATATGGGTGTTTTTCATGTGGCCCTCGGAGGAGGAGAGGCTATGGAAAATGATGATCTCATCGAAGTGGCAACGTATGCCAGAGAAGTGGGATTAGTTCCAAACCTAACGACAGGGGGCCATTTAGTAACGGCTGACAATGTTGATTCGTTAAAAGTTTTTGGTCAGGTCAATCTTTCTCTTGATTCCATCTCCCCGTCGCCATTTCGCTCTAAAACCCGGCTTGACCAAACGACCAAGGTTTTTGATCTGCTAACCCGATCTGGAATTAGAACGGGGATTAATGCCGTTTTGGGCAAAACCAATTTTGATGAAATTGATGCGCTTTGTGAATATGCGAAACAACATGGTTTGTCGGAGATTGAGTTTCTTCGTTTAAAACCCGTCGGGAGAGCTAAAGGTCTTTACCAGCAAGAGCGAATGACACACGAACAGGCAAAAACCCTGTTGCCCAAATTACAGAATGCTCGAGAAAAATATGGGGTTACCTTAAAGATCGATTGTTCTTTGGTCCCAATGCTCTGTTATACCAAACCAGAAAAAGAAGTGCTCAAAATGCTAGCTCTTCATGGTTGCGAGGCGGGAAATATCTTAGCAGGAATCACCTCAGACGGGTATGTTTCAGGCTGTTCTTTTTTACCCCCCGGCAAGACCGAGGTTAAGAATCTAGAAAAAGATTGGGATCAACTATTCCCACAATATAGATCGTGGAATGATGGAGCCATGGAGCCGTGTCGAAGTTGCCATTATTTAGAAATATGCAAAGGCGGTTGTCATGCAGTTGCA
>DAOVNC010000198.1 GCA_030630445.1 Kiritimatiellales bacterium
CTCTGTGTGGATTTCTGCATAAATTTGCAGGGCGATCGTTGCGGATGCAAGGAGGCCGAAGAAAATGCTGGCACTTTCGAAATAGGGGGCGGGGATTCTGGATAAAGTCATCTTCTTTTCTTGGGCTTGCGGCGGAAACCGTTGCGGACGGCGAGCTCCCAAACCACCCAGAGGGCTTCGTAGACAATGTTCCCGCTCATCTTTGAGGTGCCTTCCTGCCGATCTTCGAAGACAATGGGAATCTCGCCAATGCGGAACCCTTTCATCCAGGCCTTGTGGGTCATCTCGATCTGGAAGCCGTAGCCGTTGGCTTTGACTTTATTGAAATCGTATGACTCCAGAACTTCGCGGCGGAAACATTTGAAGCCGCCAGTGGGGTCGGTGAAGGGCATGCCGGTGATGAGTTGCACATAGACGCCGGCGCCCCGGCTGAGCATCAGGCGCGACAGCGGCCAGTTCATGATGCGGATGCCGCCGACATAGCGCGAGCCCAGTACGAGGTCGGAGTCGGCGATGGCCTTGTCGCGGAAGTTGGGAATTTCGTTCGGGTCGTGGGAAAAATCGCAGTCCATTTCCATCACGAATTGGTAGTCGCGTTCCAGCGCCCACTTGAAGCCAGCGATGTAGGCGCGGCCGAGGCCATCTTTCGAGGTGCGGTGAAGTACATGGACGCGCGCGTATTTTTCAGCCAGCGCATCGGCCAGCTCCCCGGTGCCGTCCGGTGAATTGTCGTCCACGAAAAGCATGTCCGCGTGGGGCGAAGCCTCCAAAACCGCCACGGCGATTTTGTTGATATTCTCTTTTTCGTTGTAGGTCGGGATGATGACCAATGTATCGATATCGCTCATAATTCCAGTGAGTGTAGCCAAAACCCGATGAAGACTTCAAGCGATAGAAACCTAAATAAGAACAGGAATCCGGTTGGCACCCTTGGACGAGATAATCACCAGCGAGATTTCTGGAGTTCCAGCCTCCGGGAAGGCTTTAGCTGCGGCTTTGCCGTAGATAGCCATTTGTTCCCGGTAGGCGTTGGCCACGGCACCGTCATCGGCTTCGGTAAACTTGTAGTCGAAGAGGGCAACGCCGCCGGAAGAACGGCAGAGCAGGTCGATGGTGCCGTCGATCAGCAGATCGCCGTCGTGCAGCAAAAAGGGCAGCTCCGGACAAATTTCCTGCATGTCGGTGGTTAGGTTGCGCATCAGTTCACGGGCCTGTTCGATTCTTCCCACCAAGGCGGCGGCCTCGGTTTTTTGGATGCCGAATTCGTCGCACAGAAGTTCCAGCCATTCGGCGACCGATCCGTCCCAGCCGTTGAGCGCCAACTGCTCCAGTACCGCGTGGCCGAGCGATCCCACCGCCGCCGCATTTTCAGCGGACTTTTTCGTCCTCGCCATTTCCTTGTCGGCCTTCATCTCCTTTGCCAGCCGCGTGGCTGGGATGCGCTGGAGTTGCGGGCGTTCCGGTGGTGGAGCGAGTGCCTCCAGTGCGGCGGTCAGTTGTTCCTCGCTGGGGATGAACGCTTGGATTTGTTCCGGGGTTCCTGTGGCCTCACGTAGCGTGGAGTAGGGGATCGAAGGAATATCGGGGCCAATCAGCGGTTCCAGTTGCTTGAGCCAGCCTGCGGGCTTCTGGCCTACCGAGGCCGAGGTAATAACGAGATCGCGCGCGCGGGTCATCGCCACATAGAAGAGGTTGTTGAACTCGTGTGTGCGCACGGATTTTGCGTGGTCGTTGGCGCTCTTGAAGCCGGGCGACTTCACATCTGATTTGTCTGGTGCGGTAATCTTGATTCCAAGCCTTGGAACGTTGTTTTCGTCAAAAAACACGCGGGTAAAGGCGGTATCGTTTTTTTGCCCAGAGCTAATATCCGGGAGGAATACCACGCGCTTGGTCAAGCCCTTCGACCCATGCACGGTCATGACGGTTACGGCATTTTGCGCTGGATCGAGCAGGGCGGCCTCGGGAACTTGCGGCGGGTTCTGGATCTTTTCCGCAAGCTTGCGGGCGACGGCCGCCGGGGTAGTTTGCGCACCGCGTTCATTTTCGCGCAGCCAGTCGAGCACTTTGCGTAGGTTGGCCAGCCGTTGGACGCCGCGCGGCAGTCCGGCGAGAAGCGCATCGAAACCCGTCTCATCGATCAGCATCCGCACCAGTTCAGACGCCAATTTGGTGCCGAGGAGGGTGCGGTAGCGCTGGATCAATTCTACCGGGGGGCAGGCTGGAAAGCCTGCCCCACATGTGGTGCGGGCATTCCTGCCTGCACTTTCTGTCGTAAAGCGGGCCATAAGGTGGTCGGCGGAAAAACCGTCTTCGTTCCAAGCGAGCTCGGCGATCTTTTCGTCGGAGAGGCCGACCCAGGGCGAGCGCAGGAAGCCAATGAGCGAGTAGGCATCCGACGGGTTGGTGACGACGCTGAGGAAGAGGGAAACATCGCGCGTCTCCTGCCGCGTGAAGAGGCCGCGCCCCTTCCCGCCGAGGGTGTACGGAATGCCGGCGTGGCGCAGTGCCTGTTCCAGCGCCGACTGGTGTGTCGTGCGGCGCAGCAGGATCAGGACGTCGGAATAGCGGTAGGCGTTGCCTTCGCCCGTTGGCTCGAAGCCTTCCGAGTAGCGGAAGTTGGGCTGCCAATCCTTCGTTCCATTAACCAGCAACTGGATACGGTTGGCGACGGCTTCCATTTCGGCGGCGATCTTTTCCTGTTTCGATAGCTCGGTGATGGCGTCGTCCGGTGCGAGGAATTCGACGCACGGCTTTTCGTTGGGCGTGATGAATTCTGGGTTGGGCAGGAGTCTGGCGTTGGTGGAATATTCCTCTGTTCCGTAGACTGATTCGAACAGCTTGTTGACCACGTCGAGAACGGGCGACTTGCTGCGGTAGCTGGTTTGCAGGTTTTCCAACTTGCCCCCGGCGTCAAGGATGAGTTTTTCGAGATCGGGCATCACCTGCGGGTCGGCGCCGCGCCAGGTATAGATGCTCTGCTTCTTGTCGCCGCAGATGACGAGGTGGGTGTCTTTGCCCCATAATGATTGAATCAGCTCGCATTGGACGCGCGAGGTGTCCTGCACTTCGTCGACAATCACATAGTCGAACTCCGGTGCGGCGTTTCCGGATTCGAGCAGTTCGGCCGCCATGCGCAGTTGGTCGTCGAAGTCGACCACGTCCATCGTGTGCTTGCGCTGTCGGAATTGCCGGGCCACGGCCTGAACATAGCGAGCGAACGCCCGCGCGGCGGGGAAGTGTTTGCGATAGCGAACCGCATCCTTGACGGATTCCTTCAGCGCCCAGAAGTCGGCCGAGATTTCCTTGGCGCCGCCCCGGCCAAACTTTTTGATGCCGAGCTCCTCCAGCCGTTCCACCAGGGCTTCGGCGTGGTCGGTTTCCCTCAGGGCCTGTTGGATGGTTTCAAGCGCAGTGCGCACGGCCGGAGTGATTTTTGGCAGGTTGTTGATCCGCTCGCAGATGTGCTCGAACTCGACGCAGGTTGCGGCGGGGTTGGGGCCGGGCAGCATGGCTTCCGCGTTTTCGAGCGCGATACCGAGACTGCCTGCCTGTGCAATCAGGTTCGGGACGGTTTCGGTAATGCTGGTGCCGAAGCCTTTTCCGCGGCCGATGATATGCGCTCCGGCGCAGAAGGTTTTAAAGTCGGGGTCGGTGCCGAGCCGGACGAGCAGTTCGTCGCGGCAGATTTGGTTGAGCAGCTCGTCGCGGTCGTCGCCAATCAGGATGGAGAATCCGGGCGAGAGGCCGGCTTCGAGTGCGTGCTCGCGCAGGAGGCGGGTGCAGAACGAATGGATCGTTCCGATCGGGGCGGAGGGCAGGCGATCCATGGCTTGGATGGCGCATTCGGTTTGTTCGTCATCCCCTTCCGCCTCTGCGGTGCGACGCGCCTTTAGCAACCGATGGGCCACGCGCATGCGCAGCTCGGCGGCGGCGTTGTCGGTGAACGTCATCAGCAGGATCTTGCGCGGGTCGATGCCTTCCCGGAGCACCAGATCTTCGTAGAGCTGGGTCACCTGGTAGGTTTTGCCGGTTCCGGCCGAGGCGTTGTATACCATGTTCATGGAGGCGGACTATAGGGGCTTTTTGTGGACATTGGAAATTGAAAGTTGGCGTACCAGCGTTCAAAGTCCGTCTCCATGAGGATTGAGCTGTATATTAACCAGTCGCCCTTTTTCAAGGGGCTGTCCGAAGATCACCGCCGGGAACTGACGGCCATCTGCAACCTCAAGCCGGTGAAGAAGCGCGACTATCTTTTCCACGAAGGCGAAAAGGGCAGCAGCATGTTCCTGTTGGTGGAGGGAAACATTCAGTTGCACAAGAATACCGAGGATGGTCGCGAGGTGGTGATTCGTGTGATCAAGCCCGGCGAGGTGTTTGCCGAGGTGGTGTTGTTCGAGAAGGAGCGCTATCCCGTTTCCGCCCGCGCCGTAGCCAACGCCGATGTGCTCGTCTTTCCGCGCGAAGGCATCCACCGTCTCCTCGCCGAGGAGAGCTTCCGCAACGACTTCATCGCCATGCTGATGGCCAAGCAGCGCTACCTCGCCGAGCGCATCCAGGAACTGACCACCAAGGATGTCGAGCACCGGTTTTTCACGTTCCTCCGCAGCCAGTATGGCGAAAAGGAAACTATCCACACGCCGCTCTCCAAAAAGGATATCGCCGCCGCCATCGGCACCACCCCCGAAAGCCTCTCGCGCCTCATCCTGCGCCTGCACGAAGATCAGATCATCGACTGGAAGGGGAAGGAGATTCGGATTCTTTCGGATCCTTGGACGTGGTTGGCTTAAAGTAGACGAGGCTTCCAGCCTCGTTGCGGGTTTCTTTGCGTGTGTAACGAGGCTGGAAGCTCTCGTCTACGATTCCGGATAAACCGTAAAGGGTAGCTCTTGCTTTAGGTCAGGCCAGCGGCGGATATCACCGTGGAAGACGAGCTGCCACTGGATGCCTCCGTCGTTGCCGGGGAGCGAGTAGGGCTTCTCTTCCGGGATGCGGAACTGCAGGGTGCCTTGCGCAATCTCGTTTTGGCGATCTGTGGTCAGAAGCTCATCCTCGAAGATGGGGGTCTTGACGGTGCGGGTGCTCCGGTTTTTTCCGCTTCCTGATGTTTCGGTGGTGACGCGCAGGCATTGGAGCGAGAGGGTGAGTTTCCCGATGCGGTCGGCGCGGCCGTTGATGCGCCAGCGCAGGGCGACGGAGGTGCCGGGGCGGATGGCACCGGGGGTGATCTCGACGGTCGGGCGCGGGTTGAAGATGGCCAGAATGGCGTGGATGGCCGCGCCGAGCATGATGACGCCGAAGAACCCGAAGATGATGGCCATGAGAAGCGGAGCGTCGGATACGGCGATGAAGTAGACGATGGTGTTCCAGATGGCCGTGAAAAGGGAGAGGCCAACGGCTTTCTTGATGGGGGACGAACCTTCCAGTGTCACGATGTGCTCGTGCGATTGGGCGGGATCGAGCTTGGCTTTCTTTGCACGGAACCCGGCGATGATGATGGCGATTCCGACGAAGACAAAGATCAGCGGAATCAGGCCGAAGAGCAAACTCTTTGACGCATCCCGCTTGATGACCGATTCGGTCGGGTCGTTCGGGTTGACGTAGATGTTGAAGGTGTGTCCCTTTGGATATTGGCGGACGATCTCGGCTTTGCTGTCGCGCCCGCTGCTTGATCCGCCCATGAAGGTATATTGGTCGCCCAGATATTCTTCGCCAGCGACCTCATAGCGGTAGGCGATGTACGGGCTGTAGGTTGTCCCGTCGTCATCGCTATGCGACTTTACCTTGCTCGAAACCACGGTTGCCGACATGGCATTCCACATTTTGGCGTCGTTCGTTTTCTGCAGGGGGGTGATGAACATGGGTTTTAGGGCGATCAAGCCAAACAGCGCAAAGACGGCACCGAAGAGAATCAGGAACCGCTTGCCGGATCGTGCCGGTTTCGGGGGTTCGGCTAGGTTTGGTTCCTTTTTCTTTTTGCGGCCTTTCAGCCAAGGGAATGTGGCGAAGAGGAGGCCAAACCCCGGGAAAAGAAGGGTGAAGCCAACCGAACTGCGGGCGCCTTTCATGGTGGGCAGGTCGAGTACGGCTTCGGCGGGGTTGGCGGGGTTGTAGTGGCAGTCGAAGGTTTTCCCCGGCTGGAGGCGTTTACGGGCCTGGTCGATCTCGCCGACGGTCTCCGCCGTGTAGTGCGGGCGCTTGCCGTAGCGGGTCGACGTAAAGATTTTCTCGTCCACTTCGTAGCGGTAGGAAACCTCCAGCCGGAAGTCTTCGCCGTCGTCCTTCATCGCGCTCGAAACGATGGTGCAGGAGGTTTGCGCCCACTGCTGCATCGCCTTCGTTTCCTGTAGGCCCTTCCACTCCTGCTTGACGAACTGCGTGCCGATGAAGGCAAAGAAAAGGCCGAACGCAGTGAAAACCAATTTACCGATGATTCCGCCACCGCCGGATCGGGTTGATGTTGTAAACCTCATTTGAATCCCCTTGTTTAAAGACTATCTATTATACGCAAACTTCGACCCTCGGGGAAAATATGAAGGTTAACCCCTCGCATGGCGGGCAACGTTTCCCTCACCTTGTTCGGGTAAACGTTCTCTACACATAAACCAGCGACCCAAGGTGTAGAGACCGCCCCGCGCCTGCGGGGCGGTGCCGGCAGCCGATAATCC
>DAOVNC010000318.1 GCA_030630445.1 Kiritimatiellales bacterium
ATCAACCTGATCGGGATCGGTCCGATCCAGCAGGGCACCGCCGGCGCCGGTGTCGCCTCCGCCAAGGATTCCACCTGGCTTATTCTCAACCCCGCCGGCCTCACGGATGTTGACCGCAGCGTCGATGCCTCCTTCCAGGTTTTCGCGCCGGTGCGCACGATGGATTCCACCACGAGTGGCGGAGCAGGTGAGCAGTCCGACAATTCCGCATTTGTTATCCCTTCCATCAGCACCTCTTTCGGTTGTTGCCATGGGGAGAATGGGTCGCTGGGTTTGGGCATCTACGGAACCAGCGGTATGGGTGTGGATTATGAGAATGGTCGCTTCCCTGGCGGAGCCGATAAAATGACCGAACTTTCGATTGCCAAAATGACGGCGACCTATGCTTATAAATTTGGTGACAGCGGCCTTAGTATCGGAGCTGGCCCCATCTTTGTAATTTCCCGTTTTAAAACAGATATGATGGCTCCCCCCTCTACGGTTGGTTCTGGTGACTGGGATACTTCATATGGCGCTGGAGCTATCATTGGCGTAAATCAGCATTTAGGTCGCCTGACACTTGGCGGGAGTTATATGTCCGAGCAGTGGATGAGTGAGTTTGATGAGTATAATGACTTGCTTGGCGATTCTCTTAACCTTCCTCAGCAGTTGACGGTCGGTGCAGCCTACAATGTATTGGATAATATCGAACTGGCTCTCGACTATCGTTGGGTGGGCTGGAAGGAACTCAAAACATTTGGCGATACCTTCGGATGGGATAACCAGAATATTGTCAAGGCTGGCATCACCTGGGGCGTGAGCGATGCGTTGACCTTGCGTGGCGGTATCTCCTATGGGAAATCACCGATCGATGAAAGCACTGCATTTGCCAATGCGCTCTTCCCGGCCATCATGGAAACCCATCTGGCCTGCGGTGCATCCTATGCCTGGGAAAAATGGGCAGCCCATCTAGCCTACATCCATGCACTGGAAAATGAAGTAACTGCCAACGGGCCAAATATGGGACCTATGGGGGATGGCACCGGAACAAAAATCAGCATGTACCAGAATTCGCTGACGGCGGGTGTTACCTACAAGTTCTAGGCACCATGGATTCATGCACGCGAAGGCCCCGCACTCCGGGGCCTTTTTGTTTGGGTCTTCCGCAAAATCTGTGGGTACTTCGCCAAACCATTCATCAAAAAATATGCGTTTGTGATATAAATAGGGCTTAAAATGACCTTAAAATCGGGTAAATATATGATTAATGATATATTTATTCCCCGGGTTATGATCATAAGGCCGGAGGGATGTTGCGCTTTCAGTGCCCCACTTGGCGAGAGCGCCCTCGCAGGGCGGGACGCATTGCAACAGGCATTTCTGGCTCCGCGCAATCCGCGGCCATCCGCGGTTAAATTGACTTGGTGCTGCCCATGGATTCGGCGGCGGAGCCTTTTGTTTGTCCGACGAGCTTACCTGTCAATGGCCGGTCGATCCTTCGGATCATCCCTGAACGGTTCAATCCGCATCGGGCCATGACCGGCTCCCAGATCCGCCGGGCTTTTGAGGCACTGGTTGATAAAGGTTTTGGCGGTGGCGACGGCCTCGGGAATATTCTGGCCAAGTGCAAGGGCCGACGCGATGGCCGAAGAGAGGATGCAGCCCGTCCCGTGCGTGGCGCGGGTGTCGATGCGCGGACTCGAAAGCCAGAGCGATTGTTGGCCATCGGTCCAGTAGTCGCGGCATTCGGCTCCATCCGCGTGCCCCCCCTTGATGAGTACGGAATGGACCCCGGTTTCCAGAATCCGTTCGGCGGCCTCTTCCGGGGACTGGATCTCCCGGCCAATAATGTGAGCAACCTCGGGACGGTTCGGGGTCAGGATTCCAACCATCGGAAAGATGCCGCGGATCAAAATGTCGAGTGCCCCGGGGTCCAAAAGATCCGAACCCGATGTTGATTTCAAAACGGGATCGCAAACCAGAGTGAGCCGTGAATCCTGCATCCTGCATCCATTCAGGAAATCGGCGATAATTTTGCAGGATTGGGCGCTACCGAGCATGCCGGTCTTTATCGCCGCAGGCGGAAAGTCGGCTTCCAAGGCCCTGAGCTGTGCTTGCAACATGGCTGCGGAGACGGGTTCCGACATCTGGATGCCGAGTGTATTCTGCGCGGTCAGCGCGGTGATGACCGAGCATCCGTGCACACCAAAGGCGTTCATGACCTTGAGGTCGGCCTGGATGCCCGCACCACCGCCTGAGTCGGAGCCGGCGATCGTCCAGGCAATGGGAGCAGGGGGAGGGGGATTTTTGAATTTTGATGGCCGAGTGTCGATTATTGGGTCTCCGACGGGTTTGTTTGCAAAGGGGGAGAGTGTATGCCCATTCGAAAATCAAAATTCGGCACTCAAAAATTCCTCTCCCCGGTCTCTTCGGGGAAGTGGTAGATTATTTCATCCTTATGGGCATATCCCACCGCGTGGGCAACCCGTTCGACATAGACCGGGTCGGTAAGGAATCGTTGCTGCTTATCCTTCAGTTCCTTTTCAGCGACGAGGGCAACCTCGATGCGTTGCTGCAGGGTATCGCGGGTATTCTGGTAGGTCTGCATTTGTTGCACCTTCGGGGCGAAGGCCAGCACAACACCGACGACCGCCATCACCGCGATGGCCGCGAGTACGATGCGGTTGATCAGGTTCCAGTATTTTTCCGTCTGCTGCATAGGCTCTAAAATATACCCAGATCCATCCGTTCAACAAGCCTTTGAAAATAAAAAAGGGCCCCGAAGGGTACAGGCTTTAGGTTCAATGCCTCGGGAACAACCGCAGATAGGCGGGGTTTGTTTTGCAAAAGGATTTCCGGAGGCTCAAAGCATCTCGGCGTCGACCACCAGGTTTTCCATGATGTATTCGCGGCGCTCGGGCGTGTTCTTGCCCATGTAGAAGGAGACGACTTCCGAGACGGAGTGGTCGCCTTCGATGGAGACGGGCGTGAGCCGCATGCCGTCGTCGCTGATAAAAGCCTTGAATTCGCCGGGGGAGATTTCCCCGAGCCCTTTGAACCGGGTGATCTCCGCGCCGCGCCCGAGCTTGTTGAGCGACTTTTCGCGCTCGGCCTCGGAATAGCAGTAGATCGTTTTCTTCTTGTTGCGCACGCGAAAGAGCGGTGTTTCGAGAATCTTCAGGTGCCCTTCTCTCACGAGCGACTCGAAGAAGCGCAGGAAGAAGGTGATCATCAGGTTGCGGATATGCAGCCCGTCGACGTCGGCGTCGGTGGCGAGGATGACGTTGTTGTAGCGCAGGTTGTCGATGTTTTCCTCGATGTTGAGGCCGCGCATGAGGTTGTAGATCTCGACGTTCTTGTAGAGCGCGTCGCGCTTGAGGTCGCAGACGTTCAGCGGCTTGCCCTTGAGCGTATAGATGGCCTGGTTGTTGGCGTTGCGGCAGCTGACGATCGAGCCGGCGGCGGATTGGCCCTCGGTGATGAAGATCTGCGTGTCGAGGTGCTTTTGCTTTTCGCGGTTGAAGTGGTTCTTGCAGTCCTTCAACTGCGGAATGCGGATGGAGATGGATTTCGAGCGGTCGCGGGCGAGCTTCTTGACGGAGTTGAGCTCCTTGCGCAGCTTTTGCGTCTCCTCGATTTTCCCGATGAGTTTTTTGGCATCCAGCGGGTTGCGGTGCAGCAGGTCGGCGACGATCTGCGAAAGCTTGGCGACGAGGTCGGAGCGGATTTCGGTGTTGCCGAGCTTGTTCTTGGTCTGGCTCTCGAAGATGGGTTCCTTCAGGCGGATGGCGACGGCGCCGAGCACGCCTTCGCGCACGTCGTCGCCGGAAAACTTTTTGTTGGCGAAGTCGTTGATGCCGCGTAGCAGTGCCTCGCGGAAGGCGGAAAGGTGCGTACCGCCGTCGGCGGTGTATTGGCCGTTGACGAAGGAATAGTATTCCTCGGAAAAGCGGTTGGTGTGCGTGAAGGCGACTTCCAGCATTTTGTCCGAATACAGGAACGGGGTATAGATCTTTTCGTATTGGCTTTCGTCGCGGATGAGGTCGAGCAGGCCGCCTTTGCAGTGGAACAGTTCGCCGTTGAACTGGATTTTCAGTTTGGCGTTGAGATAGGCGTAGAAGCGCAGGCGCCGTGCGAGGTGGTCGGGATTGAACTGGAACTTCTTGAAGATTCCGGGGTCGGGGCAGAAGGCCACGAAGGTCCCGTTGGGCTCGTCGGTCTTGCCTTTTTCCTCGCGCACCAAATTGCCCAGCTCAAACTCGGCCTCAACGAATCTACCGTCGCGGTGGGAGCGGACGAGGAAG
>DAOVNC010000356.1 GCA_030630445.1 Kiritimatiellales bacterium
ATGGAACATTCGCGTGGGTATTCCGGAGGCGATGATCGACAAGGTGTCGGTCGGGCAACAGGCGGTGGCGACACTCGACGCGTTGCCGGGGGTAATTCTGCATGCCCGGGTGAAGAAGGTCAGCGCCGTACCGGATTCGCAAGGCTGGTTTAGCACGGGCGTGAAAACCTACACCATCATGCTGGCCGTCGAGGACGGAACCGACGCCCCGCTCAAGCCGGGCATGTCCGCGACCGTCGAGATTGTGACCGACAGCATGGTTCAGGTGCTGCATGTGCCGATCCAGTCGGTGGTTTCCGATGGCGACCAGCGCTATGTCTATGTGGTTCGGCGCGGACGCCGGAAGTTGCGGGAGGTACGGACCGGAAAATACAATACGACCCGCATCGAGATCAAGGACGGGCTCGAGGCGGGCGAGGAGCTGCTGCTCTATGCAGAGGTCGAGATGGAATCCGACACGCGGCTACGGAAAAGCCCCCTGAAAAAGGCGGCGGAGTCCGGAAAAAACGAGAAACAGGAAAAAGAATGACCGTTCCGATCGTCGAGCTGAAGAATGTCGTCAAGGAGTATGCGAACGGCCCGCTGAAGGTGACGGCGCTGCGGGGGGTCTCCCTGCGGATCGATCCCGGGGAGTATGCGGTGGTCATGGGGGCCTCCGGTTGCGGCAAATCCACCATGCTTAATTTGCTCGGTTGCCTCGACCGCATCACGGCAGGTCAATATTTGCTCGGCGGGGAGGATATCTCGCGGTTTTCCGACGAGCAGCTTTCCGAGATCCGCTCCCGGCGCATTGGCTTTATCTTCCAGTCCTACAACTTGATCCCCCAGCTCAACGTTTTGGAAAACATTGAGGTGCCCCTGTTCTACCAAGGGGTTTCGGAATCCGATGCCCGCGAACGGGCGGAGGCGCTGGCGGAGCGCATGGGGCTTTCCGACCGGCTGAAGCATAAACCCATGGAGCTCTCCGGCGGTCAGCAGCAGCGCGTCGCCATTGCCCGCTCGCTGGTGGCCGACCCCATCCTGATGCTGGCCGACGAACCCACCGGCAACCTCGACTCCAAAACCGGGCACGAAATCCTGGAGCTCATCGACGAACTCAATGCCGAGGGGAAAACCATCGTGATGGTGACCCACGACGACGAAGTGGCTAATCGTGCCCAGCGCGAGATCCGCGTGTTCGACGGCGAAATCGTGGAAAACCTGTGGAAGGGTGGAACCACGCCATGAAAAGCATGCCCCTAGAGCGGATGGTCAAGCTGGCCGCGAAAAACCTTAGCCAGTACAAACTGCGCGCGGGCCTGACCATGCTCGGCATCATTTTCGGCGTCTGTTCCGTAGTGGCGATGCTCAGCGTGGGCGAAGGGGCCAACCAGGAGATCCAGGAAAAGATCCAGCGCATGGGGAGCAACAATATCCTCATCAAAAGCGTGAAGGTTCCCAAGAAGGAGGAGGGCTCTTCCGGTCGCCATGGCCCCCAGGTGGCCGCCTATGGATTGAAATACACGGATGCCGAACAGTTCTCGCAGTTTGTGCCCAGCCTGGAAGCCAGTACGCCGATGAAGGTGCTGCGCTACGATATCCAGTTTCGCGAACGGCGATTGCAGACCGATGTGGTGGCCACGGTCCCCTGGTTTCTGCGGGTGCAGCGCCACCGCTTGGTGCGCGGCCGTTTCCTGACCCACTCGGATATGGATTCCGGTTCGCCGGTCTGCGTGATCGGGTCGCGCCTGGCGCGGTTGCTGTTTGCCGGATACGATCCCATCGGCCAAACTCTGGCCATCTCCGGCGATGTCTACTCGGTCGTCGGTGTCGTCGGCGACATTGCCCAAGGCGAACTGCCCGCTTCGGGCGAGCTGTGGCTGACGGGTGAGAACCAGAAGGTCTACATTCCGCTGTCGACCTACCAGCAGAAGCACGGCGACCTTTTTATGCAATGGACCGAAGGCGGCAGCGTGTTTGAGCAGATCGAACTCCATGAGTTGATCCTGACCATCGACCGCCAGGAAAATGTGCCGTACGCCGTCGTCGCCGTCCGGCGAATCCTTCAGAAAAACCACGAGCAGGAAGACTACAGCATCGTGGTACCGCTCGAACTCATCCGGCAGGCGCGCGAAACTCGCCGCCTCTTCAACATAGTCCTCGGCTCTATCGCCGCCATCTCCCTGATCGTCGGCGGCATCGGCATCATGAACATCATGCTCGCCACCGTCAGCGAGCGCACTCGCGAAATCGGCATCCGTCGTGCCCTCGGCGCCCGTCGCCGCGACATCGTCCAGCAGTTCCTGATGGAGACGCTCATCCTCTCGCTCTCCGGCGGGGTGATTGGCCTCGTCTTCGGCGCGCTGATTCCGCTGGGGATCAGCGCCTTTGCCCACGTCCGTACCGTACTGACTTTCCCCGCTTTCGCGATCGCCTTCGCTGTTTCCGTTTCCGTCAGCGTCGTCTTCGGGATCTACCCCGCCCGCCGCGCCGCACTCATGGATCCGATCGAAGCGCTTCGCCACGAATAAGGGTTTGTCTCCTCCGGGGATTCGGCTACCCTTCGATCCATGAACACACTCGGGGAAATAGGCGAACATGCCGCCATAGAAAGACTCGCCGCCACGCTCGGAACCCATCCGGATCTGCGCACCGGCGCGGGCGACGATTGCGCCGTGGCATTACTTCCCGGTACGGAAACCGACCAGGTCTTCACCACCGACCCCGTTATTGAAAACGTCCATTTCCTGCCGACCGATCAACCCGAACGCATCGGCAACAAAGCCGTTGGGCGGGTGCTCAGCGATATCGCTGCGATGGGCGCACAACCGCAGTGGATCCTCGTCAACGTCGTCGCCCCGCTGAAGCAAGAGGTTGGGGCGCTTGAAAAAATCTATGACGGGATCAACGCGCTCTGCCGTCGCTTCGGCGCCACATTGATCGGCGGCGACCTCGCGCAGGGGACGTGTCTGGAATTGCATGTGTTCGGCACCGGAACGCTTCCCGCCGGAACCGCACTGTTGCGTTCCGGTGCGAAGGTGGGCGACGCCATTTTTACGACCGGCCCGCTCGGTGGCAGCATCGCAGGAAAGCACCTCGATTTTATTCCGCGCATCGAAGAAGGCATCTTTTTACGCGAATCCGGGCGGGTGCATGCGATGATGGATATCAGCGACGGACTCGCCACCGACCTTCGTCATATCCTCCAGGCAAGCGGCGGTGGTGCGCTGCTCGAGGCCGATGCCATTCCCAAGAACGGCACCCTCGAAAACGCGCTCTACGATGGAGAGGATTTCGAGCTGCTCTTTACCGCCGCCCAGGAAAATGCTGAAGCGTTGCAGGCTCACTGGACCGAAAAGTTCGGGCCGCATCTTTCCATAATTGGCAGGGTTACAGACCACCCGAACGAGCTTTGCATTCAGATGCTGGACGGCACCGTTCGGATCGTGGAGGATAAAGCCTTCGAGCATTTTAAACCCAAAATGGGAGGGACAAATAATGAGTGAATTGAAAGATAAAATCACGAAAGAGCTGACCCAACTCCAGTTGGCTTCGTTGGCGACCATTACCGAATAGGGCTTGCCGTGGACCCGCTATGTCATGATCCAAGGCGACGATGGGCTTGTGATTCGGTGTGCTACGTTCCTCGGGGCGCGGAAGGTCCGGCAGATCAAAAACAATCCGGAGGTGCATATCACCTGCGGCATCACCGATCCCATGGTGATGAAGCCCTATCTGCAAATCCAAGGCCGGGCCGTAATCGCTACGGAC
>DAOVNC010000235.1 GCA_030630445.1 Kiritimatiellales bacterium
CAGCGTAAAGGCCACCAGATCCACCCGCTGTTGAAGGTCGGCCTGTCCAAGCAGGGAGGCCAACTCGATCAACCCGGAAACGCCGCTGGCATTGTCGTCCGCGCCCGGATGCTCGCGGAAAGCATCGTAGTGCGCGCCCACCACGATGCGCGAAGCGGTCGGCGGCCCAAACGTGGCGATCACATTCTTGTAGCCCCGGCCCTTGACCTCGTATTCCTGCAACGCCACCGTCGCCCCGGCCTTCTTGAAATGACTCGCGATATAGTCGGCGCACTGGTCGAGATTGCGCGTATGCTTGTGGCTGCGCGGCACGAGTTTTTCCGACAGCATCGAAACATGCCCGCGCAGCCGTTCCCCGGGAATACACTGTTCGGTGGGCGGGCCCGGGGAGCAAAAAGGCTGGGCGGTCGACAGGCCGATGCCGGCAACAACCAAAACCACCAACCCCACGAAACAAACGATCTTGATGGCGGGGTGGATTCCCTTTTTTTCGTTGAAGTCAATCATGGAGCGCTATCTCGCTCGCGGCTTGTTGACAAGCCCCAAAACGACCAGAACCAAATACACCCCGGCCATGATACCGCTGAACTTCCAAATCTCGCGCTGCTTCTGGAGCAATTGGGCGGCCGAGTAGCGAACCACGGAAAAGTTGTTGGCGCGCAGGTTATACACATGCTTCTTCCAAACCTTGGGGAACCCTTTTTCGTAGCGCACCTGCACCGGGGTTCCCGGCGGCAGGTTTTTCAATGAATTCTCGAAATAGGACTTGTACTCCATGTAGTAGAGTCGTTCCCGATTCTTCACAATCACATAGATCAACAGCTCGTCTTCGATAAAATCGAGCCTGCCGCCCTTGTTCCACGTCTTGATGCGGTAGCGGGAATATTGGCCAACATCCTGATGAAGCCGATCATCGGACGGAAGAAATGCATTATCCACCACAACCACCCATATGCAGAAACACAGGATGAACATGCCAAACATATATTGTTTCTTCATTGCGTTCTCCTTCCGACTCAACTTCCCGGCGATGGAGCGGGACGAAACCCCGCCCGTTCCAGTGACTGGGGGAACATTAGCCTTGAACCTCCAGCCATTGGAACAAAAAAGACATTGCTTTTGACCGTCCCAAAAACAGGCATGGAAAGACTCTTCAATGTTCCGTTCTTAATTATTGGATCTCCGCGCCCAATACGGTACACAAAGACAATCGATTAAATCATTTTCTTCAACAAGTAGCACCCATCGAAATGCAGACCTATCTATCCAGAGCGGCGATCATGCTTGCGGCGATTCTTCCAGTCGGTGTGTCCGCATTGGAAGTCGCCCAAATCGACGCTGAAATTATTTCGATTCAAAACGATTTCAATGTGCAGATTCACTACCCGTACGACCGGGACCTGTTCTTCCCGACATCCTGGAAAAACCCCTCCAACGAAATGCTCGCCAAACAGATTGAGCCGGCCGAGGTGGCCCGGTTGCTTCCGATCATCAGGGATTTCCTTTCGGACCATCCATTATCCGTCATTCACTCCGATCTGGATCACATCTACCTGCTGGCCGAGCTATCCTTCAGAGGAAAGACCTATGGAAGCACCTATGAGAAGAAGAGCATCTACATTGTGTGCAAAGGGATTGAGCAGCGCTACACGGCGGAGTTTTTAGAACAAAGGCTGCATTCCGAATTTTCCAGCATCCTTCTGCGCCACCATTCATTCCCCGCCCGGCAATGGAGCCAAATCAACCCCCCGGGTTTCAGCTATTCCGGCAATGGATTCGAGGTGGTGAACCATCCCTCCCGATACGACTTCAGCGAACGCGCCCGCTCGGAAGGCTTCCTGCTGATCTACAGCCAATCCAGCCTGGAAAACGACTTCAACATGATTGCCTCGTGGCTCTTCACAAAAAAGGGTGCCCTAGACGAAATCTCGGGAAAACACGAAAAAATGAGGTTGAAGCAAGCCCTTGCGGAGCAGTTCTACCAATCGCTCTCCGACCAATACCGCTTCGACTAGCCCCGCGCCTCTTCCTCAACGAAGAAGGATACACCGACCACGTTATCCTTGCCTCATCGCCGCCAAATTCCTAGACTTTCCCCCATGAAAAACAAGAAGCCAACCGATGACCCACTCAAGGTATTCATCACCAGCAAGGACTCGAAATGCGACGAATGCGGCGAAGAACTTGGTCGCCATGCATGGATCGTGTTGAAGGAAAACAAGGGCGCGCTATGCCTCGTCTGCGCGGATCTCGACCACCTCGTCTTCCTCCCCTCCGGCGACGCCGCCCTTACGCGCCGCTCAAGGAAATATTCCAAGCTCTCCGCCGTGGTCCTCAAATGGAGCCGCGCGCGAAAGCACTACGAACGGCAGGGTCTACTGGTTGAAAACGAGGCCATCGAACTGGCCGAACGCGAATGCGAGGCCGATGCCCCGCAGCGCAAACTTCGCCAAGCACACGCCGCAGGACGGCGTGCCGAACTCGACCAGGAATACATCAAGGCCTTCGCGGTCCGCGTCCGCGAAATGTATCCGCACTGCCCCGGCGGGCGCGAAACCGCCATTGCCGAACACGCCTGCCGCAAATACAGCGGGCGCGTCGGGCGCAGCGCCATGGCCAAGGATCTCGACGCCCAAGCCGTCCGCCTCGCCGTCACCGCCCATATCCGCCACACCGAAACCGACTACGACGACCTCATCGCCATCTCGCAGCATCGCCCAACCGCCCGCGCCGAAGTCCGAGGCAAGGTTGCGGACGTGCTGCGGATGTGGGCGTAACGAGGAAGCGCGCGTCTACAGCAAAGACAGCGCATCCACATCCACCGTGCAGGTGACGGTCTTCGGCATTTTGAACGTAGCCAGCACGTGGCGAATGGGTTTGGTCATGCGGACGGTATGCTTGCAGCGCAACATGATTTGGTAGCGCCAGAGGCCCTTGGCACGGGCGAGCGGCGCGGGCATGGGCGGTGAGTGCTTCACGGATGCAGGCAGAATTTTTTCCAATCGTTGAAAAAATCCGCCAGCGGCCTGCATCACTTCCAACTCGCTCTCCCCCTTGAAGGTCAACAGCACAAGATGCGAAAACGGAGGATAGGACAGCTCGCGGCGGAACTCCAAATCCTGATCACAAAACCCGGTGTAGTCGAGCCGTCGCGCGGCTTGGATGGCCGGATGGTGCGGTGTGTAGGCCTGCACAATCACCTCGCCCGCCTTTTCGCCGCGCCCGGCGCGGCCAGCCACCTGCGTCAAAAGCTGGAACGTGCGCTCCCCTGCCCGGAAATCGGGCATGTTCAACGACATGTCGGCATAGAGCACGCCCACGAGCGTGACATTTGGAAAGTCGAGCCCTTTGGCAATCATCTGCGTACCGAGCAGGATATCGATCTTCCCGGTGCGGAATTTATCGAGCACGGTCCGGTATGAATCCTTCTTGCGCATGGTGTCGGAATCCATCCGCGCCACCTTCGCCTTCGGGCAGAGCCTTTCGAGAATCTCCTCGATCCTTTCCGTGCCCATGCCCGCATACTTGAAATCAGGATCTCCGCATTCCGGGCAGCGCGACGGCACCTTTCCCTCCGCCCCGCAAATATGGCAAAGTAGCTTGTGCGCACGTTTATGGTAGGTCATCGAAACGCTGCATTCGGAGCATTCGGCCACATAGCCGCACTGCTCGCACTGAAGCGACGACGAAAAGCCGCGACGGTTCAGAAACAGGATCACCTGCTCGTTGCTGTTCAACCGGTCATAAATCGCCTGCACCAACTCACCGGAAAAAACGTGAGCCCCCTCCTTCTCGGCCTCGATGCGCATGTCGACCACCCGCATCAACGGCATCGAGCGGTCGTCCACGCGCATCAGCATTTCCGCCAGCTCGTAGCGTCCCTCGCGCACATTGTTGAACGACTCCATCGCTGGCGTCGCGGAACCCAGCACCACGCAACAGTTTTCCAGATGGCCGCGCATGACGGCGGCATCGCGCGCATTGTAGCGAGGCGACTCGTCCTGCTTGTAGGTCGCCTCGTGCTCCTCGTCGACGACGATCAATCCCGGGTTTTCGATCGGCGAAAAAAGCGCCGATCTAGCGCCGATGGCAATCTTTGCCTCGCCGTTGCGGATGCGGTGCCACTCGTCGTGCCGCTCGCCGTCCGACAAGCTGGAGTGCAGCACCGCCACGCAGCCGCCAAAGCGCGAGCGGAAGCGGTCGACCGTCTGCGGCGTGAGCGCAATCTCGGGCACGAGCACAATCGCCCCCTGCCCCTTATCGAGCGCATGCTGGATCGCCTGCAAATAGACCTCGGTCTTGCCGCTGCCCGTCACGCCATGCAGCAGCACAACGCCCGGTTTTTCCTTATCCATTGAAGCATTGATTTTATCGAGTGCGGTTTGCTGCTCCGGCATCAGGTTGAACGGCTTTGTGCGCAGCAGCTCCAGCCCGGCATGGGGATCGCGTAGAATCGTCGACTCCTCAATCTTCACCAGCCCGCTCTTTTCCAGCGTCCGGATCGGCGACTCCGAGCAGTCTGCCCGCTCCTTCAACTCCGCCAGCGTCATTGCGCCGTGTTGCTGTAGAGTTTCAATGACTCGTTTTTGCTTTGGGGGCAGCTTGTCGTAGACGGAGCATCCTGCTCCGTTGGGTTGGGGAGAGCGTGTTGATTCACCTAACGAGAGCAAGGGATCAACCAACATTTTTCGTTCTTCCCAAACGGAGCTAGAAGCTCCGTCTACACACTTTGGATTATCGCGAATATACTGCCGAATACGCTCAACCTGCTCCGGCGAACGCACAATATGGTCAAACGACTCGTGTTGCCACACGGGTTCCATTTTTTCATCAAGCCGCTTGTTAATCTCATTCGCGGTGAAAGATTTCAGGCTGTGCAGGATTTCCGAAGCCAAATGATCTCCCAACGGACTGATCAACAAATGGACGTGGTTGGGCATCACGACAAATTCACGGAGCTTATAGCGATCGCCGACGAAATGAAGGAGCGCATCTTCGACCACCTGCTTGATTTCCGGTTTCGCGAGTACGCACGGCCCCATACCCTGGTCGAGCCAGTTCTGGAAACGGGCGGGAAAGAGTTCGTAGTATTCGCGTCGCGTGGCTTCGTCGTGCGGTTCGGGGTGGGCACGTTGCCATGTGGCCAGCTCGGCTTTCCACTGGTTCAGTTTCGATTGCGGCAGCGAATCGCCCAGTCGGAAGGTAATAAAATAGGTCGCGCCCTCCTGCCGCCAATGCGGGAGATTGCCCTGCTCGTCCCCCACCGGCTCCCGCACGTCGAAATAGTTGATACGCTCCTCTTCGTAGACGGAGCTTCCAGCTCCGTTGGATTGGACAGAGCGTGTTGATTCAGCTTGTGCGAGCAAGGGGGCTGTCGACGTTTTGTGTTCATCCAAAACGGAGCTGGAAGCTCCGTCTACGAGCGAAACCACCAATTGCTTCTTATGCCGGGCGCCGCGCTTGCGGACGGCGCTGGGGAGGACGGTGCGGACGGCGGCTTCAATGGGCGCGCAATAATAGTCGGCAATCCAGTAGGCCAGCGTCATGATCTCGTCGGGAATAAGCGGCTTATCGCCCACCACCCCGGCAATCTCCTTGAGTTTGTCCGCAAAAGCCGAGTGATTGGCCAAGCCGACCACGAAACCGCGTAGCTCGCGCGACTTGAACGGAACTTCAACCTGCGAGCCGACGTGGATGGAGTCCTGCAAATGCGCGGGAATCCGGTAGTCGAACTCCCGGTCCAGCGATATCTCCACCACGACTTTTGCGATTGATGCCATAGGCTTCTATTCGGTCTCCTCTTCGCGATCAGCTAGCTCAGATTCCAGTTCTTCAATCGAGGGAAGGCTGGGTTTTAAGTTGTCAGGAAGCGAACGGGTTAACTCATATTTAGAAACACCAATGGGCTTGTGAATGTCGCTCAGCGCATATTCGACAACTACGCGATCGCGGGATTTGCACAACAGGATGCCAATGGTCGCTTCG
>DAOVNC010000239.1 GCA_030630445.1 Kiritimatiellales bacterium
CAATACGCAATACGCAATACGCAATACGCAATACGCAATACGCAATACGCAATACGCAATACGCAATACGCAATACGCAATACGCAATACGCAATACGCAATACGCAATACGCAATACACAACCTGAGGGATGGCCATGGATTTCCTATATGCGGCGGAATTGAAAAAACGATTTACCTGTTATGGGCATTTCTATGAATTGGTGATGATGAATGGCGAGCGGGCACGGTGTCGCAGCGTGCTGGAGATCGTTGATCGCTCCATTGACCAGGAACACCCGTCCGACATTTCGTTGATGGAGCCGAATGTGGTGGTGGTTATGATGAATCCCGGGTCGTCGCACCCCAAGGACATCTACCATATCGACGGCGAAATCGAATATCCGCAAAGCGGCGGCTCCATGCGCAAGGAGCTGGTGCTCACCCAGCCCGACAACACGCAGTATCAGATCATGCGCATTGCCGTGGCCAAGGGGTGGGGGCATATCCGCGTGCTCAACCTCTCCGACTTGCGCGATCCGAAATCCGGGAGTTTCCTGCAACGGGTCGAGGCGCTGTCGGAAATCATGGGGGGGCGCATGCACAGTCTGTTCTGCAAGGAACGCGCCGCCGAATGCACCCATTCCCTGGTTCGAAAATCCGGCACACCCATCATGCTGGGGTGGGGGCAGGATGTCGGACTCGTTCCCATGGCGGAGCAATGCTTGAAGCGGATTGGCGGCGAACCCGTCTGCACGGTGGCTTCCGATGTCCATCCGTTGCTCAACGCCCATCCCAGCCCCATGCTCCAATCCAAAAAACTCCTCTGGCTGGAAAGCATGCTTGCGGAACTGGAACAATGAAGGCGGGGCATCTTCCTGAAGAATCCCCTTTTCTGTTTTGGCTGATTTGATACGCTCCTGTTTCTGGCGGGCATTGAGAATCTTGAAAGGATTGGGAGAGTGACATGCGCAAGAAGGGATTGCAGAAGATCATTGAGGATTTCAGTGTGGCTCTTGAGCAGGGCCATGCGGCCGTGTATCGCCGGGATTTTGATTCCGAGGTCTATGAGTACATGGGGGAGTATATCAAGGAGATTACCGGATACGCCACGGAAGAGCTTACCCCGGCGCTTTGGGACAGCCTTATTCTGCGGACGGAGCAGAAGGGCGAATTGGAAGGTCTTTCGCTGGAGGAGGCCAACCGCAGGGTTCGATCCGGACAGGTTGCCCGGTGGCAGGCGGATGTGCAAATCAAAACCCGGTCGGGACAAACGCGCTGGGTTACCGATATGTCCACCGCCCTGCGAGATCAGGAGGGCGGTTGCCTCGGCGTGCTGCTGGATATCACAGACCGCAAAGAAGCGGAAAAGCAACTGGCGGATCTGACCGAAAAACTGCGTTTGAGGAACCATGAGATCGAGGCGGACCTGGCTATGGCGCGCGAGGTTCAGCAGGCCCTGGTAACCAAGCAGCCGAAACAATTTCCATTGGATGCCGGGGACGGCAAGGCGCATCTTTATTTCCATCATCGCTACATTCCCGCCGCGATGCTGGCCGGCGACTTTTTTGAGGTCCTGCCGCTGTCGGACCACGAAGTCGGCGTGTTTATCTGCGATGTAATGGGCCATGGCGTGCGCGCTGCGCTTTTGACTACTTTTTTGCGGGGTTTGATTGAAGAGCTAATGCCGAAGGCCGATGACCCCGGCACTTTCCTTGGGAAAATCAACAACAGTCTCCGCTCGGTCTTCTGCCAGGATGGAACACTCCTGTTTGCCACGGCGTTTTATCTTGTGCTCGATGTGACCACCGGGCACATGCGCTATGCCAATGCGGGGCATTCCCAACCGCTGTGCCTTCAGCCCGGTGAGGGGCATGTCAAGCGGCTTGCGCTCCGTGAAGACCGTTCCGAACCCGCTCTGGGCCTCGTTGAGGAGTTTGCCTACTCCACATCGGAACATGTGCTGTCCGGCACGGAATCCGTGCTGCTCTATACCGACGGATTGTTTGAGGCATACAACGATGTTGACGAAATGTACGGGGAAGATCGGCTGGTTGATCTTGTTCGCCAGAAGCTCCATCTGCCGCCCGGACAACTCATGGATGATGTGATTCTCGACGTTCTTCGCTTTTCAGGTTCGGACGACTTTGCGGACGACGTCTGCCTGCTATCCGTCATGCCGGCCTCTGCCGTGCGCTAGCACACGACTCTGGGAGACCGCCCCGAACCAGTCCGAGGGTTCTGTTGAAGAGGCCTTTCTACTTATAGTTCCTCGGGTTGATGCCGAGGTTTTTGATGCGGTAGTTGATGATGCGCTGGGTGGTTTGCAGGTAGCGCGCGGTGGCGGCGGCATTGCCCCGGTGTTTCTTGAGGGCGTCGATGAGGATCTCGCGCTCGTAGGCATCGACCATCTGCCTGAGGTCGGCCCCGTTTTCGGGAAGCAGGCTGGTGTGCGTTTCGTCGCTGGTCTGCAGCGAGGGTGGCAGGTTGAAGCCGTGGATGACGCCGTCGGAGGCGGTGAGTACGGCGCGCTCGACGCAGTTTTCGAGTTCGCGGACGTTGCCGGGCCAGTGGTAGGCCATCATCATGTTGATGGCGGAGGTGGAGATGCGCTTCATGCTTTTGCCGTACATTTCGCCATACTTCTGGAGGAAGTGGTCGGCCAGCAGCATGATGTCGGACTTGCGTTCGCGCAGGGGCGGCAGCAGGATCGGAAAGACGTTGAGCCGGTAGTAGAGGTCTTCGCGGAAGGTGCCGTTGACAATGCCTTCCTCGAGGTTGCGGCTGGTGGCCGCCACCACGCGTACATTGACGGCGAGGGTTTCGTTGCCGCCGACGCGTTCGAAGCTTTTTTCCTGAAGCACCCGCAACAGGCGTATCTGCACGGATGGGGAGATGTCGCCGATTTCGTCGAGGAAGATGGTGCCGCCGTTGGACAGTTCGAAACGTCCTTTGCGCTGCTGGGCCGCGCCGGTGAAGGCTCCTTTTTCGTGGCCGAAGAGTTCGCTCTCGATCAGGTTTTCGGGTAGGGCGGCGCAGTTGACGCCGATGAAGGCGTTGTTCTTGCGCGGGCTGTTGAAGTGGATGGCGCGGGCGACAAGTTCCTTGCCGGTTCCGGAGTCGCCGCGAACAAGGACGGTCGCCGTGCTGCTGGCTACCTGGACAATCTGTTCGTAGATGGCCCGCATGGAATTACAGTTGCCGACCATGTTGTCGATACTGTAGCGGTCGCCCAGCTGGCGGCGCAGCATTTCGTTTTCGGATTCGAGGGCGTTGCGCTCTTCGATCTCCTCGCGGATGGTCGACACGGCCGAGGCAAGAATTTGCGCGACATGCTGGAGGAAGAGAAAATATCCGTTCAACTCCTCTTCCGTGCCCGTCGGGAGATCAATGCTCATGGTGCCGATTACTTCCTTGTGGTGGATGATCGGAACACAGATGAACGCCGTCTTTGGGTCGCCGCGCGCCTGGGTGCGGTTGAGAAAGTCGGGCGACTGGCTGATGTCGGGGACGAGCTCAGGACGGCCGGTTTGGGCAACACGGCCTGTAACGCCTTCGCCTAGATTGTACTGTCCCCGCCGTATTTCGCTATTGGACAATCCGCTGGAGGCTTCGATATTCAGAACATCCGTACCCGGTGTGCGAAACGTGAGCGTACCGCGCAATACGCCCATATCGGTTCCCAGGATTTGCAGCACTTCGTTCAGCAACTCCGAAATGTTGTGCTGTCGGGCAGACGTGGTCTGCGAGATTTTGTACAAAACATTAAGTTCCTTCTCACTATGGGTCATTTTTGTTGCCTCGGTGGAATCGACAGGAAATCTAGTTTATTAGGTGAACCAAAAATGTATAACAGTGGTTTTGACCAACACAAGTGTAATAATCACGCATGTTACCCCCTCCAGCTGGGTTGCCTTCGAATTTTGGGAGGAACATTTTTCATATCTTAATATCCGTACGTTATTTTCCGTGAATTCATCTTGACGGGCAAAACACTCACCTTTATACATGATTAAGGTAATAACAAAATGACGGTTTAAGGAGATTAACCTATGAAGCTATCCACCAAAGGACGTTACGCCACACGCATACTGCTCTGCATTTCCCGCCTGCAGGGAGATCAGCCTGTACCCAAGAAAAGAATCTCGGAGCAAGAAGGGATTTCCACCGATTATATCGAGCAGATTATTGTCCCGCTGAAAAACGCCGGCCTCGTGAACAGCGTGCGCGGATTGCGCGGCGGCTTCCGCCTCGCAAAGGATCCGGCCGACATCACGGTCTACGATATTCTCTCGGCATCGGAAGGCGACATCAATCTGGTGGGTTGCCTGGCCGAAGGTTGCAGCCGCTCGGACTCCTGCGTGGTGCAGCGTGTATGGCAGGGCGCCAGCGACGAGCTTCGGGAATATTTCTCGAAGATCACCTTGAAGGAACTGCACGACGACTACATCAAACGTACCGCCGACCAGCCCATCATGTTCAACATTTAACGCCGGAGAGACACATGCCTATTTATGACAACATCACCCAGACCGTTGGCAATACCCCGCTAGTGAAACTCAACCGCATTGCGGAAGGGTTGAAGGCCACCGTGCTGGTCAAGCTTGAGTCGGGCAACCCGCTGGGCAGCGTGAAGGACCGCATCGGTGTCGCAATGATCGAGGATGCCGAAAAGAAGGGACTCATCAAACCCGGCGCCACCCTGATCGAGCCCACCAGCGGAAACACCGGGATTGCCTTGGCGTTCACCGCCGCCGCCAAAGGCTATAAGCTGATTCTCACCATGCCGGAAAGCATGAGCATCGAACGCCGCCGCCTGTTGCAGGTGCTCGGTGCCGAACTCGTGCTCACCCCGGCTGAAGAAGGGATGCCCGGAGCCATCCAGGCCGCTGAAAAGCTGGTCGATGAAAACCCGGAAGCCATCATGCTCCAGCAATTCGACAACCCGTCCAACCCGGCAATCCACAGCTCCACCACCGCCGAGGAAATCTGGGCGGATACCGATGGGAAGGTCGATATATTCGTGGCGGGCGTTGGAACGGGCGGAACCCTGACGGGTGTATCGGTGGCGCTGAAGGAAAAGAAACCCGACCTAGTCGCGGTGGCCGTCGAGCCGGAAAAGTCTCCGGTCATTTCGGGCGGCAAGCCCGGCGCCCACAAGATCCAAGGCATCGGTGCGGGCTTTATCCCAAACAACCTGCAAACCGACCTGATCGATGACATTGTGCAGATTAACGATGAAGCCGCCGGTGCGATGGCCCGACGCCTCGCGAAAGAGGAGGGAATCCTGTGCGGCATTTCGTCGGGTGGAAATGTCCTCGCCGCCGTCGAGCTGGCCAAGCGCTCGGAGAATGCAGGGAAAACGATCGTCACCGTCATTTGCGACACCGGCGAGCGCTACCTCTCCACTTGGCTCTTCGAAGAAAACTAAATCCTCGAGCGGACAGAATAAACGTCGGCCTTCCAAGATTTTGGAGCCGGCGTTTTTTTTTGTTCATGGCCGGACTTCGGGGATTGGAGCAGAAAAGTTTCCCCGCAAATAGGTCATGAATCTTTCTTTTGCCCGATGGCTTCCCTGAGTCGGTTTTCCTTCTCGGCGTTCCAGTAGCCGCAATCGAGTTTCAGGAAAACAGAGGTGTAGGGGATGACCATGTCGGTTTTGAGCAGCAGGATGTTGAAGAGCTTTGAATCGGCATCCAGCTTTCCGATAATCTCTTCATGGGGCATTGCTTCCACCTGCTTGCCGTTTAGCCGGGCCTTGAGTTGTTTTCTGTAGGCCCCAACGCCCGGTGCATCCTGCTCCGTCACATGATCCAGTTCGGCATCGAGAAAAACGATGCCCTGCACGTGTGTTGCGGCATCGATCACTTTTAGGACGGTATCGAGCACTTCAAGTTGATCCGCATCGGTATAAATCGTTTCGATACCTGCTGCGCTCTGCTTCGGATAG
>DAOVNC010000203.1 GCA_030630445.1 Kiritimatiellales bacterium
GGACCACTCGGCATCGTATTCTTCGTCGAAGTCGTCGCGGGCCTGGAAGCGGTGGCCGCGATTAAAGTCGAACTTCCACATGTTCTTGCCCATGGCGTAGCGCCAGCCGCCGCCGCGGGCGCGGTAGCGGATGTGGTCGTAGACCCGGCCCTCGTAAACGAGGGCTCCTTGCCAGAGATATTCGGAGCCCGTGTAGCCGGAGCTGCGGGTGGAGGGTGGAATGAACAGAGCGTCGGCATGGTCGGTCGGCGTGGTGATGAGGTGGTAGACGGCGGCGGGTTCCATCTGGGAAAAATCGTAGGTCTTGGGCGAGGAGGTTCCGGGCTGGTCGCTGGCGATCCATGTGGGGATGTCGCCGTAGACAAAATAGGTAAAGTTGGGCGTGGGGTCGTCGACGTAGGGGGCCTGCACGGAGGCGGAAAGGATATCCGTGGCAAGGATGCGGTAGCGTATGAGGCGGCGGTGGGTGTTCGCTGCCGCCGGGATGGTGGCGGAAAAGACGGCATCACCCCCGAGGGCATCGTTGCCGATGCCGTCATCGAGCATGGTGAGGGGGATCCAACCGCTTTGATAGCGCGGGTCGGAAAGGTTGATGTAGTCGCCGGGGTCGACGGTCTGGTATTCCAGCGTAGCGCCGGCCACACCCTCGGGGTCGGTAATCTTGACGGTGATCACAACGTCCTCGCCGGGGAAGATGGTTTTATCCCGCGGAAGAATGCGGTTGGCGGCGGCGTGGCCGACCTGCCGGAGCTGCGGCGGCCCGTGGATGGCGGAGGTGTTGTTGGGTGCGCCGGGGGTCGGCTCGGTGGATGGGCTGGTAGCACCGGGAACTTTTAATTCAATGTCGAGCGAGGCGTCTGAGCTGTTGCTGACGGTGTTGATGTGCTGGACGGCGACGACGTTTCGCCCATGGTGGAGCAGACCGCCGGAAACGGGGATGGTTGACCAGACGGCTTCATTGTTGCCGACCCAGTTCTCGGGTGGCGGGTTCGGGATCGCACCTTCGGGCGCGTTGAAGCGGTGGGCCTCGATGCCGTTGATCCAGACGATGCAGCCATCGTCGACGTAGGCGCCTAGTTCAAGCGTGGGTGGAATGCTTGTGTCGGGAGCGATGGTGAACTCGCGCCGGGCGAAGAAGGTGATGTAGTTGTTCTGCATGTCGCCGAGCACGGTGTTGTCGTCTCCATCGCCGTAGCCAATGGGGGTTTGTCCGGTGAGCCATGCTGGGCCTTCATCGTAGTCGGGATACGTCCAGTTGCGGGCGGAGGCATCGTCGGCAGGAGGGGGGTTGCCCTTGAAATAGAGCCATCCGGTTTCCGCCGGGGCAACGAAGATATCGCTGGAGCTGGGCAGGCCGGCGCGGTTGCCGGAAGCGCGCCAGGAGCCGCCGAGAGCGTTGTCGAGCGAGGGATGGATCAGCTCGATGGATGGGCTGGGATCCTCGCCAACGGTTGGCCAGGGGAAACCGAGCTGGTAGGTGACTTCATCGACGACCTCCCCGCTGGCATTTGCCAGCGCGATGCGCTCGCCGCTGTTTCTTAGTTTCCCCGTCCATGGCCCGAGTGCGGCAACGCCGAACTGGGTGCTTATCTGGGCCGGATTCTGCGCAACCACCAAATAGCCGCCGGGAGGGATGGCGGTGCCGTTGGTGAAGATGAAATCGATGCCGTCCACGAACGCATAGCCGGAGAGATCGATGGGGCTATCGCCGGCGTTGTGCAGCTCGATGAATTCGCTCTGGAGCGTTTTATCGTCTTCGTCGAAGTGGATTTCGTTGATGACCAGGCCGGGCGTTGCCTGCGCGGAAGTGGTGAAGGTGCCCGATGAAGCGGCCCATGACGTTCCGGCGATGTTGGTGGCCTTGGTGGTGTAGTAGTGGATGGTCTGCGGGGCAAGGTTTCGGGCGACGGCATCGAAGTCCGAATCATGGAAGCCCGCATCGATAAAATGATCCCACGCCTCCGGGTTGGTTCCGCCGTTGGAGGTGCCGTAGTAGAAGGTGGTGAACGGGGTGTCGTTCCCCGTGGAGACGACCTCGCCGTTGAGGGTGGCGGAGACGCCGGTGACGGATGTGGCCAAGTGGTTGGCAACCGTGGGCGGAAAAACGGCGAGGGTGCCGAACGATGCCGTGGTCGCGGCCCAGGAGCCGCCGCCGGTGTTCTCGGCAAAGGCACGGTAGTAGTACGTCGTGGAGGGTGCAAGGGAGGTCAGCGCGGAAATCGCGCTGGTTTCGACCGCGCCGAGCGCGATGGAGTGTTGCCAGTCCCCGGGCGTGGTGCCGCCGTCCGTTGTTCCGTAGTAGAGCGTGAGCGTGGGTGTTATGCCGCCGGTGCTGGCAACGCTTGCGCCGATGTTTGCCGTTGTTCCGGTAACGTCTGTGGCGGTGAGGTTTTCCACCGTCGGTGCGGCGGGCGGTGTGGAAAACGAGAGGGCGGGCGATGCCCACGACGTGCCCGACGAGTTGGTTGCGCGCGCGGTGAAATAATAAACCGAGTTCGGGTCAAGACCGATGATGCTGGATGAAAACGGGCCGCTCTGCGTGCCCGGCAGGGTTGTGGAATAGGTCCAGCTTTCCGGCGTCTTCCCTCCATCGTGCATGCCGTAGAAAACCGTCACCGCCGGTGCGTCGGAGCCGATGTCCACCACGTTGCCGTTGAGCGTGGCGACGGTGCCGGTGATCGTGCTGGCCGGGGCGTTCTCCACGGTTGCCGAGCCGATGGGGGCGAGGAGCGTGGCGTCCAGGCGGATGTTATCAAAATGCGAGCGTCCAACCCCTCCGGCATACAGCCGGATACGGATGGTTTTGCCGATTGCGGCAGGGTTTCCGGGGGTCTCGAAAACGAGCGCCATTGCCTCGGAAAACATCCCGGCGGCAACCACCGAGGCATCTTCCGATCCCGAGGTGTAGGAGGTTCCGGTGGAGTCTTCCAGCGAATAGGTGGACAGGTTTCCCGGATTGGTTTGGCCCGAGCGGTTCCCGATCGCTGCGGTGAGGGTATAGCGGGTATTGGGCTGGTAGGTGGCTGGCAGATCCTGCCATACGGCCGCACCCGCGATCATGCCTAGGTGGTCGGTTCCTTCGGCGGAAAACCCGGCGATATACTCCTCGAAGGCGCTTCCCGTTGTCTGTGTTTGCCATTCGGGTGCTAGGTCGGTGGTCCACTGGCCCGCAGCGAGGTTGTTGCTCTCAAAGGAAGGATCGCCGATCAATACCGGTGCGGCAACCCCAACCCCGGTTGTTAGGGCGATCATGCATATTGGAACGATTCTTCTGAATCCAGGCACGAAAGGCTTCTCCCAGCTAAGCTGGTGGAACTATGCACGAATGCAACGAAGAATCAACGCTGGAAACTGTACCGGAAATGCGATATAAACAACTTGGAAGATCGAGTTGAACCTATGATAAACGTCGGTCGGGGGAGCATGAAAACGGATAAACAAACCATTCTTGCAGTACTCACATGCTGGCTCGTAAATACCAGCTTCGGCATTCTTCCAGATCAATTGACCCTTGATGTGGGCGATATCGACGGAGACGGTGTTGCGGATAATCTGGTGCTGGCCAAGCGCTCATTGCGAGGCCCGGATTATCGGGTGCTGAGCTGGGATCCAACGACGGGATATACCGAAGTGGCCACGCCGGAGGTCCGCACCTACCGGGGCCATGTGGAGGGCGATCCCTCCATGCGCGTGAACGCGGTGATCGAGCCGGGCAATGTCTTGCAGGCATTCCTGAGCGATGGCCGCAATGTGAATGTGAAGATAGAAGGACTTCCTGTTTCGATTTCAGGGCCGGAGGGCACGGCGGATCCGGGGAGCGGGAATGTTGCGATTTCCCGCACGGTGAATCGCACTTCCCCGACTCCCAGAGGCTACATCATTCCCCAATATACCATGCGCAAGATGCATGTCGGGGTGGATATTGCCAACGACTACTACGTGGGTATCGGAGGGAGTCTCGAGGCTGCGGTCGCCCGGGTGGAGTCGCGGATCAACGATGCCGATTTTTTCTATGCCCGCGATATGGGGATCGCCTGGCAAATCCAGGAGTGCGTTGTGCGCGTTGGTGCCGAGCCCGACAACTGGAAGACTTGGTGGACCAGCGAGACTCCGGTATACATCAATTCGAAAATGAAATTCAAATGGCCCGGTGGCGGTGGTTCTTCCGGAAGGGTGTTCAATTCGTTGAACATTAACCAGCAGCATACCTGTACGCTGGGTTCGTCGTCCGCCTTTGCGCGCTCGCTGGGCCATGAAATTGCGCACGGTTATGGGGCGGGCCACGCGTCGTCCTGGGAGGATACGATGGGGGGGTCGGAGTCGTGTTTGGGGGGCGGCACGGTTCAGCGGATGATCGATCACAGCCACATGGCGCTGGAAGCCGCCGCCCCGGCCATAACCTACGGTTCGCCGCTGCCGCCGTACGCCATGGAGGATGGCGCGAACACCCAGCAAGATACCCCGGTGGACATCGATCTGCTTGAGAACGACTATGACGGCAACGGCGATGCGATTCATTTGGAATATGTGGATGCCGCTACGGAAAAAGGCGGAACGGTTTCGGTGGTTTCCGGAGGAACCGTTCGCTACACCCCGCCGACGGGTTTTTTGGGGATGGATGAGTTTGCCTACCATGTCGCGGATGCCGGTGGTCTCGAAAATCGGCAGGGCTATGTGAAGGTCTATGTGCGGAACAACGGCCTTGCCACCCATATTCTCTTTGATGAAACTACCGGCACAGCGGTGCATGATGTTGGTCCCTATCAGGCGCACGGTACACTGGAGAGTGGCCTGGTCTTTTCCAACTCCCTGAC
Source organism: Kiritimatiellales bacterium (assembly GCA_030630445.1). Taxonomy (GTDB): domain Bacteria; phylum Verrucomicrobiota; class Kiritimatiellia; order Kiritimatiellales; family Pontiellaceae; genus Pontiella. The sequence continues at coordinate 4,815 of DAOVNC010000203.1, forward strand.
CGGAAAGATTGGGAATGCATTGTATCGAGGTGACGGTATCGACGATACCAAGCGGGCGGAGTTCCCCGGCGTGGGCGATCCAATGGATGGAAGCTTGAGCGTTTCCCTCTGGGTGAAATATACCCAGACCCCCATTGCGGACGGTACCTTGGCCTGCAAGGGGGGCGCGGTGATTCCCGGACGCATCGATGCCCCGCGCGGCGGCTGGTTTATTGCCCATTATGCCGATGGAAAATTTCACTTTGGCGGAAACATGCAGCGGGACCTTTCGGGTGATGTCGATGAAAACAGCGAGATGTTCGATCGCTACGCTTTGGAAACGATCCTTCCAAATGTCTGGTATCATCTGGTGATGGTCTTGGACCGGGACAACCAAACGATTCGCGCATGGGTCAACAATTCGGAAGTCACCGATTCCGACTGGTCGACGGTGGTGCCGGACGGAATGATCGAATCCTCGCACTCCCCGCTCGTGCTGTTCGATGCGGAAACCCAGCAAGACCAGGGAAACGACACCCCCTGCATGCTCGATGATGTCCGGATCTACAACAAAGTACTGACCGCACAGGAGATCGCGGCGCTATATGCCGCCACCGACGAAATCCCGGCGGGCGCACCCGTCCCTGCCGATTGGGATACGGGAGTGCTGTCCGGAGGCGATCTTGGCTGGATGCCAGGGAAGCCTTCGCCAACGTATGAGTTCGATGTCTACTTCGGAGTCGACTACAACGCGGTGCTCAATGCGACGACGAATTCCGCGGAGTACCAGGGCCGCCAAAGCGCCGAGACCCATGCGCCGACCACGGCGGCCGACACGGAATATTTCTGGCGGATCGACGAGGTGACCGCCTCCTCGGCCATTGTGGCCGGACGGGTGTGGCGCTTTAAAACCGTCGTGCCGGAAACGGGGCTTTCCGAACCTCCGTTGACTAATCCAAGCTTTGAAAATCCGGCGCTGATCTCTGGAGCTGCCGATGACGACATCAAGGAATGGTACGATGCGGTGGCCTACACCTACACGGCGGACGAAGGGGCCAGCACCCACCCCGACACCCCCTATGGCGAAAACTGGGCAGAGATCGACAAGGGGCGCTGGATGTACCAGCAGATTGGCCACTACCGGGAAAACATGGATCTCGAAATCAGCTTCCTGCTGGGCACACGGTCGGACAAGCAGGGACATACCGTCTATGTTCAACTGCTGGCCGGTGGCGACCCCGGCTTAGCGGCGGATGTGAACGTGAAAAACTCCACCGATAACCCCTTGGTGAGTACGGTTGGCGCAACGGTCATCACCACCTCAGCCAACATTCCCGAACTGCCCCAGGGCACGATCGCCGAGCAGGCGATTCAGCTCTCAACGGGAACCGGCCTCACCGTTGGTGCGCCGCTGTGGCTGCAATTCCATACCGTGGACCAAGGAACTAGCGACCGTGTTTTGATCGACAACGTGCAGGTTGTCGATGTGACGGTCGACAGCGATGCGGATGGAATGCCCGACATGTGGGAAGAACAATACTTCACCAACGGTATCGCGGCTCTACCCGGTGGCAACGCGGACGGCGATGCGCACAGCAACCTGGAGGAATATATCTCAGGAATGGATCCCACCAACGAAGCATCGTTTTTCCATATTGCGGATAGCTCGATGGAGGGGGGCAGCGGATTCGTCATCACATGGGACTCGTTCAGCGAGCGCTGGTACCAAGTGAACTGGGCCCCGTCGTTGACGAATGCCTTTACGAACTTGGCCGACCTCATCGAATTTCCGCAAAACAGCTACACCGATTCCGTCCA
>DAOVNC010000438.1 GCA_030630445.1 Kiritimatiellales bacterium
CCCCTCTGTTCATCCTCCGGTACCCCCCCTTAGCATCCCTCGCATGCGCAACGCCCCATCGGCCGTAGAGTCTATACGCCTACGGGAAAACCGCAATCCACACCCCCAACGAACTTCCGCGCCCGCCTGTCCCGGAAGGCATTTTGCACTCTTTCCTTGTCCGACGACCTCCAGATTTTTATATAGTATACTATATAAAATGGGTCTAAATTGGGTGTTTTTGGGGTAAAATATATAGAATACTATATAAAAATATGGAGAGGAAACCGATGTTGTTATTCCACCTGCCGCCGCGTTTCACGCGGGGTGGGCGCACTGCAAACCGAGCCTCCGACAGGCGGGGTCTCGGACCCCGCCCTACATTTTGCGTGCTCCGCATCTTTTCTGTTCGGGTTTTCTGGAAGGGACTCATGGCTTAACGGACAAGACGGCCCGGAAGCCGAGGCAGTTGACCGAGTACAACGGAAAACTCCCGGCGCGGTTCGCCGAACGACAGTCCCTGGCGACGTAGTACCAACAGCCGCCGCGTACCACGCGGGACGAACCCGTCGAAGCCCCTCGGGGATTCGACGGGGGTGAAGTTGCATAATACGCACTGTCATACCAATCCCCGCACCACTCATATACATTGCCTTCCATATCATATAATCCATATCCATTCGGGGCAAAAGAACCTGCCGGACTGGTATACGGATCCCCTCCCGCGCTATAGGCCGGATCGCGCCCATAGTTGGCCTTGCTGTGGTCCATCGAATCCCCCCAGCCAAACCGCTTGCCGTTCAGTCCGCCGCGAGCGGCCTTTTCCCACTCCGCCTCCGTCGGCAGGCGGTAGCCGGTGGCGCTGAAGTCGCAGCTCCAGTCGGTCAGATTGTAGCAGGTCGGCCGCCCCTCCTTCTCGCTACGGGCGTTGCACCATTTAACGCAATCGAACCAGCTTACGGTATGCACCGGATGGTTGGCCGCTTTGCCGGAACCGACGTGGTCGAAGCTGTAGCCGTTTGTCACGGCCCAACGATGCACCTCGTCCCACAGCGCCTTGGTCACTTCATGTTTATCCATGTAAAACCCGCTGACATGGACGCTGTGCACGGGGAGATCGTTTGGGCTGTCGCCCATCTGGAACACCCCGCCGGGAATGAAGGCCATCCCTTCCGGCGGAGCGGGAGCGAAGATGCTATGCCCACACCCCGAAATAATCCCACACAGAAACAAAACACCCACCACTCGTAACAATTTCACACCAACCTCCTTAGCTTGAGTTAGCGATTTTGCAAGAACCCCCACAGGGAGCCAAGTGTATTCATCCCACCAATTCGCCAGCCTGGCCCCAAGCCCCGAAGTCGAACTTTCAATGATTGGAAAAAGAAACCCCCGGAGTTCCAATCATTGCAGTTGCAGCCTATAGCCCAAGGTCTAAAGCCTATGGCCTTTTCTATCTCCTCGGCAGATCGTCGGGTCCCTTGGTGGGCAGGTTCGTTTCACCCATCAGGTAGAGGTCGACGTTGCGGGCGGCTTCGCGCCCTTCGGAGATGGCCCACACAATCAGGGACTGTCCGCGGTGGCAGTCGCCGGCCGCAAAGACGTTTTCGACGCTGGTTTGATAGGCGTCGCCGGTCTTGATGTTGCCTTGTTCATCGAGCTCAACGCCCAAGCCGCGGATTACGTTGTCGCGTTCGGGGCCGGTAAAGCCGAGGGCGATCAGAACAAGGTCGGCTTTCCATTCTTGCTCGGTTCCGGGCGATTCCTCCATGTTGGAGTTTCCGGTCTGGCGCTCGCGGGTGAATTCGACGTTGACGGTGGTTACGCCGACGACATGCCCAACCTGCCCTCGGAAGGTTTTCGTGAGCAGCGCGTAGTTGCGCGGATCCTTTCCCGTTTCGCGATGCGAGGAGCTGGAGCGCAGTTTCATGGGCCAGGAGGGCGACGGCTGGTGCGCAGGGCGGTAGAACGGTGGTTGCGGGAAGAGCTCGAAGTTGACGACCGATTTGCAGCCTTGCCGGATGGAGGTTCCAACACAGTCGGAACCGGTGTCGCCGCCGCCAATCACCACAACGTGCTTGTCTTTGGCCGAGATTTTTTCTTCCAGCGAATCGCCTGCAACCATCCGGTTTTGCTGGGGAAGGAACTCCATGGCAAAATGGATTCCTTCCAAGTCGCGCCCGAGGATGGGGAGGTCGCGCCCTTCGGTGGAGCCGCAGCAGAGCACCACGGCATCGAAGACCTTGAGTTCGTCCGTGGGAATATCGGTTCCGATGGCGGCATTCGTGCGAAAATCGATTCCCTCTTCGCCCATGATTCCGAGACGGCGGTCGATGATGGATTTTTCGAGCTTGAAGTCCGGAATACCGTAGCGTAGCAGCCCGCCGATCCGATCGGCGCGCTCGAAAACAGTTACGGTGTGTCCGGCGCGGTTGAGCTGGTCGGCGGCCGCGAGTCCGGCTGGCCCGGAACCGATGATGGCGACGGTTTTTCCGGTGCGGCTTTCAGGCGGCTCCGGCACCACCCAGCCCGCTGCAAAGGCATGTTCGATGATTGCTTTTTCAATGTTTTCAATGCTCACCGCTGGCTCGTTGATTCCGAGCACGCAGGATTCTTCGCACGGCGCGGGACAGATGCGGCCGGTGAATTCCGGAAAATTGTTGGTGGCCGAAAGCATCTCCCACGCTTTCTTCCAAAGCCCCTTGTAGACGAGGTCGTTGAAATCGGGGATAATGTTTCCGAGCGGGCAGCCGATATGGCAGAACGGAATGCCGCAGTTCATGCAGCGCGCCGCCTGCCGCTGGAGCTTTTCCTCGGGGAAGGGTTCGTAGACCTCTTTAAAATCGGCAATGCGTTCATCGACCGGCCGTTCCACCGGGGTCTGCCGCTTGTATTCCTTGAATCCTGTGGGTTTTCCCATAAC
>DAOVNC010000093.1 GCA_030630445.1 Kiritimatiellales bacterium
GCCAGTAAAGTAGATCAACCCCGTTACCAGAACCAAATCGACCAAAAACTGGAGCGAGGCAAACTGCGTTGAACGCAGCTTGCTTCGCAGCCATAGGGAGTAGGGGATGGTGATGATGAATGCAAACCCCATGAAGGCGTAGAACACCGCGTCGTCATTGGGCATCGCAAGCGATAGCAACACCAGCAGCCAGAGGAACGCCAGGCGTACCAGCAGGATGGCTGTCAGCTCGGGCCACGAGGCAGTATGGTTGGGTTCACTCATCATTCAACCTTTCCTACATCACGATTTCGCTCATCTTGAAGATCGGAAGGAACATGGCAACCACGACCGTACCAATGATCGCACCGACGAAAACCATCAGTAGCGGTTCGATCAGCGATGTGATGCTGGCCAGCATGGTTTCCACTTCGTTGTCGTAGAACTCGGCGACCTTGTCCATCATCTCTTCCACCTGGCCGGTCTTTTCGCCGGCGGAGAGCATGTGGACAAGCATGCGGGGATAGTATTTGTTGGGCTCCAGCGCCTTGGAGAGCGGTTCGCCTTCCTCGATGGTTTTCCGGGCATTCAGGAGAGAGTCTCCGATCACCCGATTGCCGGTGGCCAAGCCGACGATTTCGAGCGATTCAACGATTTGCACCCCGCTGTGCATGAGCTGTGCAAAGGTTGAGGCAAAGCGTCCCACGGAAATTTTGGTGGCCAGTTCGCCTATGCCCGGCACCTTTAGCTTGAGTTCATCGATGACGTACTGCCCCTTGTCGGTCTTATAGTAGCGCTTGAAGGCGTAGATGGATCCGGAAACAAGGGCTATCGCGATATACCAATACGTGGTTAGCCAGCCGCTGAAATCGAGCAGGCCTTGCGTCAATCCCGGCAAATCCGCCCCGAAGTCGGAAAACATGGCGACGAAGACCGGAAGAATGAACATGATCAAAGTGGTGGCCAGGAGAATGGAGACAATCAGCACCACGCTGGGATACATCATGGCCGACTTTACCTTGGCACGGATCCGGTTGCTGGACTCCAGAAAGGTGGCCACGCGGGCGCAGGTGTCGGGCAGGATGCCGCCGACTTCCCCCGCGCGCATCATGCTGAGGTAGAGGTCGTCGAAGATACTAGGGTAAAAGGCCAGCGACTCGGAATACATGGCGCCCCCCTCGACCCGCGTACGGATGCCGAGGATAACCGGCTTGAAGTTTTTATCGTCGGTCTGCTCTTCCATGGCGATGAGTGTTTGAACCAGCGGCATGCCGGCGGAAAGCATGGCCGACATCTGCCGGGTGAATAACGAAAGCTCCTTGAGCCTGATTTTACGCGCGCCCCGCACGATCGGGAGTGCGCCCGTCGCTTTGATTTTTTGTGTGGCCATAATCTTTTCCTCTAATGTTCGCTGGTTACGCGCATGATTTCTTCAATGGTTGTGAGACCGCTTCGTATCCGATCCAGCCCGGCTTCGCGCAGGGTGCGCATTCCGTTCTGGATGGCAATCTTGGCAATCGCATCGGCTTCCGTGTTGTTCAAAATGGTTTTTCGGAGAATCTCGTCCACCAGCAGGATTTCCATGATGCCGCCACGGCCCTTGTAGCCGATGGTGTTGCATTTCGGGCAACCTGCCGCTTGATAGAATTGGGTATCGGCCAGATGCTCGGGATCGATACGGTTTTTCTTCAGGGTTTCCGTGGGAATGTCGATCTCCTTCTTGCAGACCGGGCATAGTTTGCGGTAGAGGCGTTGCGCCTGTGTGAGCAATACCGAGGAGGCCAGCATGAAGGGTTCGATGCCCATGTCGATTAGGCGGGCGATGGCGCCGGCGGCATCGTTCGTATGTAGCGTGCTCAAGACCAAGTGGCCGGTCAGCGCGGCCTCGACGGCGATTGTCGCGGTTTCCTTGTCGCGAATCTCCCCGACCATCAGCACGTCCGGGTCTTGGCGGAGAATCGAGCGGAGCGCGGCGGCAAAGGTAAGCCCTACCGCAGGGTTGATCTGTACCTGGTTGATGCCTTCGAGTTGGTATTCCACCGGGTTCTCGGTGGTGATGATATTGGTGCCGACCACATTCAGTTCCTGCAGGGCCGAATAGAGGGTGGTCGTTTTGCCGCTCCCCGTCGGCCCTGTTACCAGAATCATACCGTAGGGCTGGGCGAGGGCGTAGGCGAAATTATCCAGGGAAAGCTGGTCGAGACCCAACGCACCCAGGTTGGGAGCAAGGGCGGTCTTGTCGAGAATACGCATCACGATCTTTTCGCCGTGTACCGTCGGCAGGATGCTCATGCGCACGTCCACTTCCTTGCCGAGCGCCTTGATCTTGAAGCGGCCGTCCTGCGGAATGCGTCGTTCCGCAATATCGAGGTTCGACATGATTTTCAGGCGCGAGGTGATTGCGTTCTGCAGGTTCTTCGGCGGGCTGGGGATTTCAAAGAGCATACCGTCGACGCGGTTGCGCAAGCGCACCGCTTTTTCCATCGGTTCGATATGGATATCGCTGGCCCCCTTGCGCAGGGCTTCGATCAGAATCGAGTTCACGATGCGAATCACCGGGGCTTCGCCTGCGGTTTCGAGCAAGTCGTCGAGGTTGGCGTCCTCGATGCTGTCCTGCCCGACCTCAACCTCGCCTTCTTCGGCCATGTCCTTAAGGATATCCTCCAAGGCCTGGGCGGGTTCGTTGGCGATGGTCTCAAGGGCTGCGGTGATCTCTTTTTCGAGGGCGATCATGTGATCCAGCTCCATGTCGGTGCTGGAGGCAATGATGTCCCGGCTGACAATGTCGAAGGGGTCGGCCATGGCGATGGACAGGCGCGACCCAAGCTTGCTGATGGGCAGGGCCTTGAGTTCTTTCCATTTATCCTTTTCCATCAAATCCACGAGCGAGGTGTCGGGCGTAAAAGTGGCTAGGGAGATCGGGCGGATGTCAAGGTATTCGGCGGTGGCCAAGGCCATGTCGGTGTCGGAAACCACTCCTTGTTCAACCAAAAGCTGTTCAAGCGGAACGTGGGTTTGCTCCGCTTCCTTTTCCGCCTCGGCATAGACGTCCGCTTCGATCGGGCGGATCTGCTTCAGGCAATCCATTAGCCTTCTATTGTTTGTGGTCATGCTGTTTTCCTATGTCCGTAAATAATTCGTTGATGTCCTTGCAAGCAATAGTCATGCCGACCGATGCCAAAAGCGTAATGCGCATCACAAAAACCAGGCGCTGTTCGCGGCGGGATGCAGCGGAACGGAATCTGGCCTATATAATGCTTCCGGGTATGTGGATTTATTAGGAGAAATGGAAATGGCAGACGAAAAACAACCGATGGATAGCGATTTGGCCGATAGCATTGCGATGCTGGAGCAGATTCTCGAAGTGATGCCGCAGGATGCCATGGCACTCAAGGCGCTCTACAATGCATATTCCCAATGTGGTCACCGGGATCGTGCATTTGAATATCTGGGATTGCTCGCCGATGTGGCCTATGCCAAAAACGATGCCGAAACGCTCGGGTTTGTGGCCATGCACATGAAGGAGTTCGAGGAAGAATATCCCTCCGAAGCGGCAGCGCATCTTGCCCGGCTCCGCACGCTGGCATCCTCCGCTACCGAAGCATCGGAAGCACCCCAAACGGCGGCATCGTCTTCCGCGACCACCGATGCCGACATTAGTGAAGAACTTGCACTGGCGTGGAGGCTTTACGAGGAAAACCAACTTTCGCAGGAGGAATATTCCAGTATTCTGAATGATCTCACCGAGGTGTCGTCGAAAGAACTCGATGTCCCCATAAGCGTTTTGCATGTGCTTGGCGACCGCGGCTTCTCCCAGATGAACCGCATCATGAACTATCTGTCCTCTCGCTCGGGCATTCCTTGCATTTCGCTCTCAAATTTTGAGTTGCCGGAGCAGGTGGGCAGTGTTTTGCCGTTGGATGTTGCCGCACATGGCGGTGCCTTGCCTTTCGGTTTTTTTGGGAACGACCTGCTCGTAGCCGTGCTCAACCCATTCAACAGCGTACTCATGGATAAAGTGGAAACCTCCAGCGGCCATCGTTGCCATGCCTACTTGGTTTCACCGGCGGACTATGATGCGGCGCTCGGCAAACTGCGCGGCATGGATGCAAGTGCCGCCTAGTCGGCTATTTCCACAATCAGGGTTTTGGTTTCACCCTTGTATTCGACCAGCACGCCGTAAGAGAGGATTTCCACCAGTGTTACGCCGCCGTTGATCGTGCTGCCTTCGATAATATGTTTTCCGTTGATGATGGCGAAGCCGACTTCGCCATCGGCTGGCAGCCCGAATCCTGCCAGTTTCAGGCGGGGCCAGCGTATGGAGCCATTGCCGTTTTTCGAGAATAGGTTCTTGAGGTTGAATCCCGATGGTTTGGCGGCGGTGTCCGGGGTGTCGGCGGGGGAATCCGCGGGTAGGGCTTTCGGGGTGGTTGCGCTGAGTTCCTGCTCTGCCCGGTCGCTGGCGAGGTTGCTTTTTGCCATCTCCAAAACACGGGTCAGGCCCGAAATGGATTCCCCATTCTCGCCGGTCCCTTTGAACCCATAGTGGATAAACATGGCGCTGGTTAGAAGCAGTCCGCCGATCAGCAGCAGAATCGTGATAAACATCACGCCCGCCGGCGATGCTGCTTCGGCATCGTTGTCATTTTCATGAAGGGTGGGCTCATTGTTCAATTCAATCACGGTCGGCTCCTTGGCAGCAGGTTCGAGCGAAAAGTAAAATCGCGCATATCTTTGGTAACGCGATGCTTTTTGGCAAGAGGTAAATTGAGGGATCATTCTGGCATGGAGGATGCTTAAAGGCTTGCACACCTTGCGGGAAGGGGCCGGATGGAGCGGTCAGGCAAGGTCGGATTTATGGAATGTGCCACTTTTTGAAGGAAGAAGGATTTAGATGAAAGAGATAAAAAAAATACTGAAAACCAGTCATGCGCAACAGAGATCCGTGGATCTGGTTGGCGTCGACTTTTCCACAACCGCCACCAAGGTGGTGCGGTTGAAGAAAAGCAAGGATGGAATCTCCTTGATGGGTATCGACCTGCTGCCTACGGTGGATTTTAGCATCGCCGCCCAGCGGGTGGAACTGCCTCGAAACCTTGCCGCGCACTATGCTTGCCTGGCCTATAGCGGGCCGTCGGCGATTGTACGAATGGTGAATGCTCCGCTTTCAGGCGATGAAACCACCATTCCCGATAATCGGTTGCGCGAATTGTTGAATGCAAAGGACGACTACCGGGTATCGGCCAGATTGATCAAGAAGGGGAAGGGCAGGCAGGATTCGAGTTTCCTGGCCGCTGCCATCCCGGCAGACGATGTGGACTTCCTTCTCAACATGTTTCCTGCGGGACCGCCAGCCCCGGCATCGCTGGAAGTGGCCGGTCTGGCGTTTATTCCGGCCTTCCTCCATGCCCGGGCCGACGAGGCCGCAAGAGACGCGGTCTGCCTGATTGAGGCGGGTGAATCCGGCAGCCATTTCGCTTTCCTGAACAAGGGTGTTGTGGTGCTGGTGGGTAGATTTGATTCGGGCGGGGCAAGGATGCGGGGCAAGGTGGCTGAGGATTTGGGTGTGGACGATGAACTCGCCGGTACCATTATGGCTGATCGCTCGATCAATATTTCCGCTGCGGTGCTCGATGTGATGACTCCGTTTTTAAAGCAGCTGTCGATTTCCAAGGACTTCATTGAGCGTCATCAATCCTGCCGGGTTTCAAAGATCTATGTATCGGGCGGGGTGAGTCTGTTCTCACACTGGACGGAGATAGTAGAGCAATATTTGCATACCGAGGTTATTCGGTGGAATCCGTTTGAAAACATCCAATGCGACCTCGAACTTTTGACGGACGAACTTGCGCAGCAAACACCGCGCTTTGCCGCGGCGGTCGGAGCGGCGATCGGGGGGATCGGAGAGTTATGAAATATCCACGCGTAAACCTGTTGAAGAAAAGCGAACAACGTTACCAAGGTGTGGTAAGCCGCCGGTTTTTGCTGGTGAGCATCGTGGTGACACCCATCTTGTTCATCACGATTCTTAGCGGAGTGAAGTTGATCCAATATACTGCGGTGCAATCGAGCTTGAAGTCGAGCGGTCAAATATGGGCCGGTCTCAAGCCGCGCTTGGCACTTTATAAAAACGAGCAACGTAGCTTGGCGGCCAACAGACGGGCCATGGAACTGATTGCCGGCTGGCAAGGTACACAGGTGCCGTTGTCCAAACTGTTGGCCGAGATACAGGATTCGATTCCTGCGAGCATTCAACTCTCGCGGCTTGCAATCCGTGGCGAACCGAAAACATCCATCTATGACAAGCCCGAGGATTTTACCCTGGACTACACCTTGACGGTTCAAGGCGTGGCACAAGGGGATCGGGCCGAGGATGTGGTGATTGGTTTGCGCAAGGATCTGCTGAAGACGGAATACATGGGAGCTACATTCGATTCAGTCAATCTTGGCTCCATGCGAAAACGTACCGGAAGGGAAGGGCAAACCATGCGGGAGTTCAGCTTGGTAGGATCGGGTGCGGAAGGAGGAGGACAATGAGTTTAAAGGATCTAACCAAGAGGCAGATGCAGTATATTGCTTTGGGCGGCATGGGTGCGGTTGTACTGGCGGTCATCATCGTTTTTGGAATCAGGGTCAGCCTGTCCTCCACTGCGATGGCCAAGCTGGAGCTGGATGATCTCATGGGCAAAATCGAAAGTGCCGACCTGGCGCTTTCCAAACAGGACCAGATTAGGCGGGAGTTTGCGGAAAGCATGGGTGTGCTCAAGGCGTATTTGCGCGATGCCCCGCCAAGCCAAAACTACTATTCATGGGCCACCGAAGCCATCTATGCCAAGGCGCGGTTGGCCAACCTTGAAGTCGATGCAATCGACGAGCAGGCCCGCACGGGAATCGCCCCCGAAGGCGAAGATGGAAAAACGCTGAAGCTGGAATCATACTCGTTGCGCGTTACCGCCCACGGAGGATACGACGCCCTGAAGTACTTTCTTGAATTGATCGAAAAAGACCACCCGTTGGCGCGGGTGATTACGGTGGATATCAGCACGGGAACGGGCCCGGAAATCCACGACATGCAGTTGGTGATCCAGTGGCCCTTCAACCTGGGCGCGGTTAGCGATGCATGGGTCGATATTGTTGTGAAACAACAGATTATCGAAAACCCCGAGCCAATGGAAGCTGGCCAGCAGGCCGCTTCCTTCAAAAAGATGCCGGTTCCCCCGCCTCCCCGACCGGGATCAATGACGGTGAAACCTGAGCCTTCGAAGGAGTAGACCAATGAAAAACATCGAAAAAACAGTGTTATTTAAAACCATGCACGGATATCTGCTAGCCACTTTTCTGATGGGGGTGGCCGGGGTGTCTCCACAGCTATCCATGGCGGAATCAAATGATGGCAGGATTAATGCTAAGGAAGATGTGGCTTCTGTGAGGCGCGATCCATTTTGGCCGGTGGGCCATACGCCCGAAAGGGAGGGAAACCCCATCGCAATCACGCCGAAACAAGGGGTAGGTGGCAGTATTGATTGGGATGAAGCAATGAAGCAAATCGTTATAAATGGAGTAAGCAGCCGCGCCGACAATGAATATATTGCGGTGATCAACAACGAGGTGAAAAGCGTTGGTGAATCCGTTTCCACCTGGCTTGGGGGCACACACTATACATGGGTGGTTGATAGCATCACCCCTCCCGGATCAGTCAAGTTGCGGCGTCACGCAGTCGAATAGGAAAACAGTGCAATCAAATAGAAAAGGAAAGGTAGCGACAATGAAAATGAAAAACAAAGCGAACATATGGGGAGTCCTGGTGGCGGCAAGTTTTACAGCGTCGTTTGCCTTGGCCCAAAGCGGTATTGCCGATGAAGAGCTGTTGAAGATGCTCGACGGCATAGCCACGAATGAAACCGCCGCAATGGTGGCGGAACCCGACGTGCAACCTGATGTTGCTCCCGTAGAGGGAGTGGATGACGTAGTTGCGGATCCCGTGGTTGTGGATCCCGTGGTTGTGGATCCCGTGGTTGCCGAAGATGCGGCCGCAGAAGCCGGGGTTGCTGAAGAAGCAGCTGCGGATCCCGTGGTTGCCGAAGAAGCAACTGCGGATCCCGTGCTTGAGGAGGCTGAATCTATCGTAGCTGACGTCGACGTCTTGGGCATGGCTTCCTTGGGCGATGGCGCCACAGATGCTTCCGGCGACTTGATTTCCGTGCGCCTAAGCAAGGTGGGCCTGGAAGAGGCCATCAATCTCTTTGCACAGCTTTCCGGTGCAAATATCATTGTGCCCGAACTGACGGAAGCCGCACAGATTTCCGTTAACCTCAAGGATGTCGAGTGGCGCCCGGCGTTGCAGTCGATCCTCGATGCCTACAACTATGAACTCTACCAGAAGGTGTCCGGTTCCAACGTATTCAGCGTTCGCCGCCGCCCGGTTGGCGCGCCCGAACCGCAGGTTGTGGAAACCTTCAAGTTGCGCTTCGCCACGGTGCCGAATGCCGCCGCGCTTATCCGCGAGCTGTTGCCCGAAGACGCCAAGGTGTCCGAATTTGCCTCGCGCAACATGATCGTCGTGAAAAGTTCGGAATCGAGCTTGAGCGAAGTTCGTACCGTGTTGCAGACGATCGATATCGTCCGCCAGCAGGTCTTCATCGAGTCCAAGTTCATGGAACTCAACGACCAGGCCCAGAAAGACCTCGGGATCGACTGGCAGGTGCTCCAATCCTATGGCCTAGGCACCAGGGGTGCCACCGACTATCGGTATGGAAACGCCACGACTCGCGACGAACAAAACAACAGCTTCTCAGGCCTTAACGGGACTCCTTACAATGAAGGGTCTTCGTATGGAGAAACTCCCGGTGCAATTCCCGGCGATGTTCTATCCGGGTTGACACCTACCAAGGCACTGGCAGAGACGGATATTACCACGCAAATTCTGACCAGCGTGCTGGATGCCGACGAGTTTCGTCTCATGATGAGTGCGCTTGAGGAAAACCAGGGCGTAAACGTGGTTTCCAACCCGAAGATTATCGTGGCCAACGAAGAGCTAGCCACTATTTCGATTATTCGCAAGGAGCCAAACCTCAAGCAGGATCGCCAACAGTCATTGAATGATCAGCCAGACACGATTACCTATACGCTCGATCCCGACCTGCAGTTCTTTGAATTCGGCATCAAGCTGGATGTGGTTCCTTCCATCAACACCTCGAGTAATATTACGGTGAAAATCGTTCCTTCGCTTACTCGCAAAGTGGGGGAGAAGAAGGATAATACCCAAGACAACGATCTGATCTCCTATCCCATCATTGACGAAAAGACCATCGAGACCGTCTTTAATCTGGCTAGTGGTCAGACGGCTGCAATTGGTGGACTCACGGAAGTGGAAGACTCCGATATCGAGCGCAAGGTTCCTCTGTTGGGAAGCATTCCGTTTCTTGGAAGGCTCTTCTCTTGGCAGCAGACCATTCATTCCCAGAAGGAAACCGTCATTTTCGTCACGGTTGCCTTGGCCAATACGCAGGATATTAATGCGGAAAGCGGCATACCTGAGGATTCCGAACTGGCTCGCCGCCGGATTATCAGGGATCTCAACGCGAAGGCGTTGCGCGAGCAAGGCCGGAAATACTACGAGGCCGAAGAGGACGATAAGTTTGATGATATGCTCAAGGAGATCGACATCAAGGAAAACAGACGCATTGAAAAACGCGCCAAGGAAACCAAGGTGGTCTCCAGCTAACCATTCTCCTTAACCCCTCCAGGCATTGGCGCA
>DAOVNC010000234.1 GCA_030630445.1 Kiritimatiellales bacterium
AGTACCGCTTCACCCGAAGGGAAAGCGGTGCCCCTTGCGAACGGAATCCATTCACGCGGAGAACGCTTTCCCTCTCTTCGTTCGGGTGAAGCGTTGCTACATCAAAGCACCCCGGTACAGACCAAAAATGGCATCTCAATATTTTCCGCTCCCCTTAAGCCGGTGGTCAAAAAAATCGGGGTTAAGCGCAGTAGAGAACGCTTCACCCCGTAAGGGCCATGGGCAACGCGAATGATAATTTTCGAAGCAAATAACGAAGCAACGCAGGAGGTTTACACGTTGCCCTGCCACCGAGGCACCGCCCGCCTCCCTTCGGGTAGGCGGTCACTACACCTTCGTGGTTAATCCCCAATATTTATCCGCTGGATCTATAAGCTTCATACCCCCGTAGTGGTTTGTGTTTACGCAAAAGCATAAAATATATACGTAAAAGCATGAAGACAGCATGGATTGGATTTGGTATTTTCGACCTAAATTAGGGTGGAGCTAGCAATCCATCCGTTGTGTGAATGGAAACATAAACGGGAGAAGAAGGATGAAAAAACAAATCGCAACATTCATGGTCGGTTGCTTGCTCGTTGGGGCGGCATCGGCGGCAACGTCATTCACAGCAGGGATCGATACCGACTTCCTGACGGCAGGAAACTGGGATAACGGAGTTCCTGTAGCAGGTGGCGTAACAGGCGATGGCACAATCAATGGCGGGCTTACGGCCGATTTTACGGGTACGTACGATTCGGGGCTTGGCGTAGAGCTTAATGTGGGTGCAGGTGGAAGTGCCGGAACGCTCAGTGTCAACGGCGGAGAATACGCTAACCGCGATGCCGTGAGTGTCGGCGTTGGAGCCGGGTCGGTCGGTACGGTAAATATTGCCGACGGAGCAGCATTAAAGCTTATAGGCACCGCTGCGGATCTGTTTATCGGCGATTCAGCAGGTGGATATGGCACCGTCAATGTCGCCTCGGGTGGTAAGCTGGATACCATCAAGGCCCTTGAAATCATTAATGGAACCCTCACGTATGCGTCCGGCGCAATCTCCACCCCTCTGCTTAAAGATGAACTCGTTGTCGATAATAACGGAATCCTCGCCTTTCAAACCGACGGAACGATGATCGCTACAATTCTGGGTAGTACAGTGGCGGTGGAACTGGGTTCGGGCTCCACGCTGGACATGCAGCTGGGGGGGACATACAACATAGGCGACACTTGGACAATCCTCACGGATGCCACTGGTTTTGGCGGCGTCGTAGGCGGTGACGGGAATGGAACCTTTGGAAACGTTATCAACTCCATTAATCCGGGTGAGACATTCACCGTCCATTATGGCGCCGGTCTTGCCGCCGCCGGTGAAGTGGTTGTGCAGTTCGTAGGTGCCGCTGCGCCCACAACCACGTTTAACGATTCCTCTGCAGATGGCACATGGGCCAACGCGGCCAACTGGTCGGATGGGGTTCCCACCGCTGGAACGATCACTGTGGTCAACTCGAACCTGACCGCCAATCTTTCCGGCGGTGCCGGAGTCGCCCTGCGTATTGGTGTGGGAACCGTTGCCGGAGAGAACGGCACGGTCACCAACGGCACGCTGACGGTTGATGAGGATACGTTCATCGGTATCGCCGCGAATGCGACCGGAACGGTAAATGTGGCATCGTATACCGGAGGAGCCAGTGCGGCCTCCGCCGTGAAAATCGCTGTCGCCGATGGCGCATCCGGCAGTCTCGTTGCCGGATCGGGCAGCCTTGACACAAGTGTTCTGAGCATGGCAACGGCCCCCGGTTCGGTCGGTGTGATTAATCTTGGAACAGGCGACTTTTCTTTGAACGGCGATCTGGTGATCGGAAGCGGAAGCGATGCGCATGGATCCGTTACCGCCGATAGCGGCACCTTGGATTCCGCATCCCTTGCCCTGGCCTCGGGAAGCAACGCGGTCGCTACGCTCGATATCACAAGTGGATCGATAGCGAACAGTGCGGGGGTATCCATTGCCTCCGGCCAGGATTCCGACGGAACGCTGACGGCCTCCACGCTGACCCTCACGGGCGGAGCGGCTCTGGAAGTGGCCACCGGGCTTGATTCAACGGCCGCCGTTACCATTGCCAGCCCGATTGTGCTGGCATCCACCAACGGAATATTTGTTGGAACCGGTCTGGGTTCTGCTTCGCACAACCTCGTTGCGGCGGATTTCGCCATCAGCGACCCGATGGGCGACTTCGCCATCGGACCCAATACGGGTTCCTCGGTCGGGGGTCTGCTCAATGCGCATGATTCGTATGGCACCCTGGAATTCAACGCACCATTCAGCATCACTGCAAAAGACCACCAGATTTCTCAGCTCACCGTAAACGACACCGTCACTTTTCTGGGTGGAACGGGCGCCTTGCTCGACGGCGCACGTATTGATGTGGCAAGTGTTGAAGGTGCCAACGCATCGCTGGATCTTGCCGATTGGATGGACGTTGGCACAACCTCAGGCGTAATCAATGTGGCCGCCGGCGACCATGCGGTTGGATCGATCACCGGCACCGACCTGATTGCTGGCGGCGAGATCAACGTGGGCACCGGTGGCGATGGTTCTGCCGGCACGCTGACGCTCGATAGTCTGGCGGGAGGGAATGTCTTGGATGTTTGCGATAGTGGCACCGCTGCTACGGGAACCGTTACGGTGGTTGGAGATGTAGCGGCGGAATCCGTAAAGGTTGGTCGCGGACTCTCTGCAGTAGCTACGCTGAACGTTGGTGGCTCCTTGAGTGTGGGACAATACTTCAATGCGGCGCTGGGGAGTAATGCCGTTTCCGTGATTTCTTCCGATACCCTCTACAAGACCAACAACCTGTCGGGAACCGTTAAGGTGGCTGGTGGTAACGATAGCGACGGTCGCATCACGGCTGATGCCGGATCTCTTACGGCCAATGACCTCCAGGTTTCGCTCGGTGCCAGATCGGTCGGGCTGTTTGCAGTCACCAATGGCACCTTGACGGTGAATACGGTGAATATTGCCACGGGCGATGACTCCGATGGAACCGTGCTGGTGGCCATAGCTTCATCCGCAACGAATGCCGTCAACATCGGAACCGGCAGCAATGCCGTCGGCTCCCTGACGCTTCAGGGCGGAACGCTGGCCGCGACTGACCTGACGCTAGGCGGTGCGGGTACTGGAGCAGGAACCATTGCGTTGGCCGGTGGCGATCTGGTGGTTGCCGGTGCGGTAAATACAGTTAATTCGAGCTTCATCGACGTTGTGGACGATGCTTCGACATTCACGTGGACCGGCAAGGTCGAGGCCGACTTTATCGTCCTCTGGGATGCCGGCATACTGCGCAACAACGGTGAAAGCGGACTCACTTCGGCCACCTTCTCCGATTATTTCTCGGTTGCCGGGGATGTTCTTTCGCCCAATACCATAAAACTCATTGGCGAGATAACGATTACCGGACCCCTTGCGGGTGGCGGTCTGGTCATCTCGTGGGATACGGCCTTGGGACAGGACTACAATGTGGAAACCAACGGCAATCTGATCATTCCGAGCTGGGGTGTCTACGACTCCGTAGTCGGGGACGGCGGGGGAATGTCCGTCACCTCGGCCACCGATCAGGCTGTCTTGTTCTACAAGGTCACCACACCTTAGAGCATTTCACGATTGATCTGCCGCATTGCTGCTTGCTGCGGCTACGACGGGATCTCTTCGCAATACACAGCATAGAACGGCTATGCCTATGTATTGCGAAGAACCCCGTCTTGTCCTCGCCGATGCACCCATACGACATCTCAATCGTTCAATGCTCTAGTGGACGTGCAATATTGACCATGGAGCGCAATCGTCAATCCTTTCGGCGGTTGCGCTTTGAAAGAGGGATCTGAGGGTCTTGGAATGGGTCCTTCTTTCCTCCCTCTTTAAAATGGCTCGCCTCTGCTGGGCGGGCTTTTTGGGGTCAAGTGGGGTATTTCAATCCATGCCCCATAGTGGGCTTGACTTTTCGGAGCGCATTCCCACTATACGCGCTTTGTTTTTGAAACCGGCGTGAAGGCCCGGAAATGATTTAGGAGACCCCTGCGATGAGTAAAGGATTGAACCATTTTGAAGAGCTTCTGAAGGAGATCGACGACCACGGACTGACCAAGGGGGAGCGGATTCTCCAGACTCGGCAGGGCACCGGAATCACCGTCGGGCGCGGCGATCTGTTGAACTTTTGCGCCAACAACTATCTGGGGCTCTCCGGCAGGCCGGAATTGGTCGAGGCCGCCAAGGAAGGATTGGACAAATGGGGTTTCGGCCTCTCTTCGGTTCGCTTTATTTGCGGAACCCAGCAGGTGCACAAGGATTTGGAGTCCAGGATTTCGCACTTCCTCGGAACCGAGGACACCATTCTCTACCCCTCCTGCTTCGATGCCAACACGGGCCTGTTCGAGACCCTTCTCACCAAGGAAGATGCCATCATCAGCGATGCGCTTAACCACGCTTCCATCATCGACGGTGTGCGCCTCTGCAAGGCCCGTCGCTGCATCTACGGCAACTCCAACATGGAGGAGCTCGAAGAGCAGCTCAAGCAAACCCAGGATTGCCGCATCCGGCTCATTGCCACCGACGGCGTCTTTTCCATGGACGGCACCATCGCCGACCTCAAATCGATTTGCGATCTGGCGGACCAATACGACGCGCTGGTGATGGTGGACGATTCCCACTCCGTCGGCGTGCTCGGGGAACACGGGCGCGGAACCCACGAATACCGCGATGTCATGGGCCGGATCGATATTCTCACCGGTACCTTCGGCAAGGCCCTCGGCGGTGCCAGCGGCGGCTATACCAGCGCACACAAGGTGATTGTCGACCTGCTTCGCCAGCGTTCCCGTACCTATCTCTTCTCCAACACGCTCGCGCCGGTGGTTGCCGCCACCACAATCAAGGTGCTCGACATGCTGGAGGCCTCCACGGGCCTGCACGACAAGCTGCACGGCAACGCCGACTATTTCCGCCGCAAAATGATCGAGGCCGGGTTCAACGTCCCCGAGGGTCATCACCCGATTGTTCCGATCATGGTGGGCGACGCCCGGCGGGCAACCGCCATGGCCGACCGATTGCTTGACAAGGGCATTTATGTTATTGGCTTCTCGTTCCCCGTGGTTCCGAAGGGACAAGCTCGGATTCGTGTTCAGGTTTCCGCCGCGCACACGACGGAAGATCTCGATTTTGCAATCCAGCAGTTCATTGACGTTCGGGACGAACTTGGATAAAAAACTGTCTGTGGCCTAGTATGAATCTTAAACCAACCTAAACAGGAGGACATCATGAAAAAGGTACTTATCCCAACCAAACTAGACGCGGTTGCCCGCGAAGCACTCAGCACCCATGGCGGCTACGAAGTGGTCCAGGACGATGCTGCGGAATTCACCACCCTGGCCGCCCAGCATTCCGATGCCTATGCCCTGATTGTCCGTTCCGAAAAAGTAACTTCGGAAATCATCGATGCCATGCCTTCGCTGAAGGTCGTAATCCGCGCCGGCGCGGGCTACAACACGATCGACACCGAATATGCCCGCTCCAAGGGGATTGCCGTAATGAACACCCCCGGTGCAAACGCCAACGCCGTGGCCGAAGAGGTGGTTGCCCTCATGCTTGCCGACGCCCGTCACATTGTCCCGGCCGATGCCACGACGCGCGAAGGAAAGTGGGAAAAGAAAAACTATATGGGCAAGGAAGTTACCGGCAAGACCGTAGGAATCGTTGGCTTTGGCGCGATTGGCCAGCTGGTCGCCAAGCGGCTATCCGGTTTCGATGTCAAGGTGCTGGCCTACGACCCCTTCCTCTCCGCCGAGCGACTCAAGGAACTCGGGGCCGAGCCGGCGGATCTCTCCGGTATCTTCGAACAGTGCGACTATGTTTCGCTGCACATGCCGGAAAACGACGAGACCCGCGGTGTTATCAACGCGTCGCTCTTTAGCCGCATGAAAAACGGGGCAACGCTCGTCAACTGCGCCCGTTCCGGCATCATAAACGAAGACGACCTGC